>JAAFHO010000161.1 GCA_013297575.1 Chitinophagales bacterium | reverse complement strand
CCAAATCCATGTACCATTCCCTTGGGGCGCACCATTATCGGGTGTTCCAGATTCAGCCGATATTGCTTGGTACAAACGCTCTATCACGGTACCATCGGCTTGGAAAGGTAAACGCACCTTTGTTACTATTGGCGCAAGTGATTGGCGTACAACGGTTTATATCGATGGCAAAGCACTCGGAAGCCATGAGGGTGGTTATACGCCGTTTTCCTTTGAACTCACGCCATACCTCAGATACGACAGCCCGCAAACGCTCGTCGTTCGTGCGGATGATGTACGCCGACCGTTTACCCTTTACGGCAAACAAGGCTATGGCAATGCACGAGGAATTTGGCAAACTGTTTATCTCGAAAATAGGGGTAATACCTATTTGGAAGCGTTGCACTTTACACCTGATATTGATTTGGGCAAGGTGAAAATAACGGCTTTTCTCCCCGATGCAACTGGCGAAAACACACCATTGCAGGTACAAATTAAAGGCAATGGGCAAAATTTCACGGCGCAGCAAACTATTCCAAAAGGGCAAAAAACTTATACTTTTGAAATAAAAATGCCCAATGCGCGGCTTTGGTCGTTGGAAGATCCGTTTTTATACGATGTGGTAGCAACTTTGGGCGACGATCAGGTAACGTCTTATTTGGGTATGCGCAAAGTTAGTGTGGTGGACTTACCCGGTACTAAAATCCCCTATATTGCGCTCAATAACAAACCGATTTATTTACAATTGACGCTTGACCAATCGTACCACCCAGAAGGTTACTATACTTTCCCAAGCGACGATTTTATGAAATCGGATATACTGCGCTCTCGTCAAATTGGGCTGAATGGTATCCGGACACATATCAAAGTCGATATACCACGCAAACTGTATTGGGCCGATCGTTTGGGCGTATTGGTCATGGCGGATGTACCCAATTTTTGGGGCGAACCCGATGCTGCAGCCCGAAAAGAATCTGAAACGACATTTGCAGAAATGCTTAAACGCGATTTTAACCATCCGGCTATTTTTTCGTGGATTTTGTTCAACGAATCTTGGGGTTTGAGCAGCAAATTTATGAAAGACGGTAAGGAGCAATCCGCGTACCTGCCCGAAACCCAAGCCTGGGTGGCCGCCACCTACCAAAATGCAAAAAAAGCAGACCCGACCCGCCTCATTGAAGATAATTCCATCTGTTGTGGCGGCGGCCATACGGAGACCGATATCAACTCTTGGCACTCGTACGAACCCGGTTGGGTGTGGCCTAAAGTTATGGCCGAAATTGAAGAAAAAACATACACTGGCAGCACTTTTCACTACGAAAAAGGGTACAAACAGGGCAATAATATCCCCAATATCAATTCCGAATGCGGTAATGTATGGGGTTACGATGGCAGTACAGGCGACGTAGATTGGAGTTGGGATTACCACCGGATGATGAATACCTTTCGCGAACATCCTATTATGGCGGGTTGGCTTTATACCGAGCACCACGATGTGATCAATGAATGGAATGGTTATTGGCGGTTTGACCGGACGAATAAGGAAACCGGGCTTGGCGATCTTACGCCGGGTATGTCGCTCCGCGATTTTCACTCCGATTTTTATATTTCCACGGGTAACGAAATTAGTAAAAGCGTACAGCCCAACGAAAAAGTGGAAGTGCCGTTGTTTGCTTCTTTTCATACAGCACGCACCGATCTTGGCAAAACGCTCACTTTGCGCATCCAATTACATGGTTTTGATGCCCTTGGTCAAGATAAAATCTGGTTGGATACGACCCGACAAATCCCTTATGCACCGTGGGTCCAGCAATCGTTACCACCGCTCAACCTGACCATGCCCAACGAAAAATCGGCGGTGACACTATCCATTACATTATTGGATAATGCGGGGGCTGCGCTCCACCACAATTGCGCACATTTTGTTGTAGAAGCCCCTACGCCTAAAGAAATGACGCTTTCCAACGGTAAAAAAGCCCAATTGATCCCTGTTGAGGCCAAAAATTTCGCTACATCGGAATGGTCGCTCAAGCAATGGAATATCCTGGATGGGCTAAAAGTAAACGGTGCAGGTAGTGGTTATTTTGAATATCGTTTTGCATTGCCTGCCAGCACAACGCTCGCAGACCTTGAAAGTGCTGCATTTGTAGCGGAATTATCGGCTAAAACGCTATTTGTCAAAGATATGGAAAAAGGTATGGAAGCGGGTATCGATTATATGCTGGGTAAAGGCAAAGTCGCCCCGAGTCAAAACCCCAACTCCTACCCTATGACCGATGCCACGCTGTACCCCGGCGAAGTGAGCATCAGTGCGAATGGATTTTTTGCAGGCCGTTATGACCTCCAAGACGACCCTGCCGATCATCGGGGCGTGCTTTCGTGGCATTATCAGCCCAAAGAGCGAAAACTACACGAGGCTGGTTCTTATGGCTATCGGATTGCGGCTGGCATTCCTAAAGCCGCGTTGGAGGCGGCCATAAGTAGCAAGGAATTGGTGATTCGGCTGGAAGTACCGAGTAGTGTGGCGAGTGGTTTGGCGGTGTATGGGGATCATTTTGGTCGATATCCGATGAATCCGATGGTGGTTTTGGTGCGGAAATAGGGGGGGAGGTATCAGGACGTTTTCAAGACCCATTTTACCACATCCGAATAATCAAACATATCCGTATTGCGGTGCCACGTAATGGCTTCCTGCATTTGCGCAGGCGTGCGAGGCCCAATCACCGCCCCGCCGATAGGAGACGAACAAAAAGCGTACACCATACCTAGATGATTCAGGGTAACAATGGGCGGACGAACAAAAGCCAAATTCCAATCGGGTAGCATAGACTCTATTTTTGCAAGTTTTGCTTCAAAATGCGCGATTTGGCCACCCCGTAACTCAAAAGTTTGGGCATCTTGTCCTTTTTGACCTGCAAATTTAAGACCTCCAGCATTGAGGCCGTAGGCTAAAAAACGATGTTTATCCGCTCTGAAATGCAATTTGTAGCGATCATAATCGCTTACAAAAGGGTTGTGTTTTAGTTCAATATCAAAAGACAAATCCAGCGTCTCGTTGATTTTTGTATAGATTTCGGGGTGTTTAATACCCGAAAGTCCGGGGCGGAAACCTTCTTGGGATAAGGTGTTGAGGGCGGCCAGACTTAACTCGATTTCGGCTGCTTCCGAGCGATTGTCCCAATGGAGCATAATTCCAGTGAGGTTTTTACCCAAAACACGGCGGTACTCATGCGCCATAATGAGGATAAAAGACGGAGACAGGTTGACATCGGGCGTACCCATATTGCTCATACTGCCCACTTTCATCGTGATCTTCAATTGGTGCGTAAGCCCATGTGCTTGTACATATTCGGCGAGGATTTTTTCGGCTGCTTTAAAATCCTCGGGGCGTTTATTAATCGGATAATTGGTGGCAATATCAATTTCGGAATAACCCGCTTTAAGCCAATTGTCCAATAATAAAAATGCCCCAGAGCGATCCACCGACCAGCCCCATTGTGCCGTACCCAATACCAATGATTTCATGTTTTTAATACAATATTTTGTTCACCTGCCCATTGTTTTAAATCGCGTTGGTCAATAGCCGCAGCCATCAATTCGGGAAATATATCGGGGGTGCAGGCAAAAACTGGAATATCCATTTCTGCCAAAAAAGAAGCATTACTACGGTCATAAGCCGATGCGCCATCGTCGCTAAGTGCCAGTAAAACAATGACTTGCACGCCTGCGTCTGTCATTTGAACACACCGATCGCGCATACCACCAGCGTCGCCACCTTCTATCAAATCCGATAATAAAACAACGATGGTATCTGTAGGTTTAGCGATCAAAGATTGGCAATAGGCCAGTGCGTTATTAATATCGGTACCACCGCCGAGTTGTACACCAAATAGCAGATCAACAGGATCGTGGAGATGTTCGGTGAGGTCGGCAATTTGGGTATCAAAAGCGATCATGCGCGTACGTACGCCCGGAAGCGAGGCGAGCACTGCCCCAAAGATACCCGAATACACGACAGAAGTACCCATTGAACCGCTTTGGTCGAGGCACAAAATTATATCTTTTACGGCGCGGCGGTTTTTGCGGCCATAACCAATCTTAATTTCGGGAATTATGGTTTTGTAATCGGGTTGGTAATGCTTCAGGTTTTTACGGATGGTAGCATGCCAGTCCATCTCGTTCAGTTTGGGGTTGCGCCTGCGTGTTTGGCGATACAATGCCCCCGTGATCGCCTGAATAAAACGGTGCTGAATCTTTTCCATCAGGTCGTCCACCACTTTTTGCACTACTTTTCGGCCAGTTTCGCGGGTTTCCTCGGGCATTAGGTGTTTGAGTTCCAGTAAGGTTGCTACCAAATGCACATCAGGTGTGGCGGATTCGAGGATAGTAGGATCCAAGAGCATTTTTTGGCGGAGCGAAGGGTTGCGCATGGCATCTTTTTGCATCACTTCTACTACCGATTGTGGAAAATAGCGGCGAATATCGCCCAGCCAACGCGCAATAGCAGGATTGGAACGCTCGGAGCCACCCGCAGCACCCTCGTATTTGAATTTGCGGCGGCGTTCATATTCATACAATGCCTCTAAGGCTTCGTCCACGAGCCCCTCTTGCGTAGAAAGGGAGACTCCGGTGCCATCGGAATCTCCCCCTCCTAATATCATGCGCCAGCGCGATAAGGTATCCATTATATCGGAAAAACTTAAAAGATCGTCAATTCATAAGGCATACGCGCTTGGATGCCACGTGCTTGCTGCATTTCGCGGAAAGAACGATAAACGGGGTATAAATCGCCCAATTCAGCCTTTACAACTGCATTACTTACAGCATCTTCGCGGTTTGTTTTATTCGTATATTTTTCAATAAACTGCTCAATACCCGTTTTTGTTTCGGGGTATTCTTTGGTTTTATATTTTTCTAAATTGGCCAATTTAGCCGCCGCAGCAATCGCGCGATCTAGGCCACCAATTTCGTCCACTAAACCCACTTCTTTTGCTTTTTGTCCTGGCCAAACACGTCCTTGTGCAACTTCGTGGATTTGGTCGCGTGTTTTGTGGCGGCCAACAGACACTTTTTGCAAGAAATCCTCATAAGTGGCTTCGATGCGCGATTGGACAATTTTGCTTTCCTCGTCGGAAAAATCGAGGAGCGGCGTACCAAATGCGGAAAACTTACCTGTTTTAACCGTATCTACCGTGATACCGAGGTTCTTTTTCATCGTTTTTTGCAAAATAGGTATCATCCCAAATACGCCAATCGATCCTGTAATGGTGCCCGGTTCGGCAAAAATACTATCCGCCTGACAGCCAATATAATACCCACCAGAGGCGGCTACATTGGACATACTGACGACAATGGCTTTTCCGGCTTGTTTGCAAAGCATCACTTCGCGGAAAATATTTTCGCTAGCCAATACCGATCCACCTGGAGAATTGATGCGCAAAACCACTGCTTTGATTCGGTCGTCGTTGCGGATTTTGCGAAGAATTTTCACGTAGTTGCCATCAGTAATGGTATTAGGTTCGCTACTTTTGCCATCGGTGATGGTACCTTCTGCATATACGATGGCAATTTTGTCTTTAGCCGTAGAAATATCGATGCCTTTGCCTTTGGCTACATAGTAGTCGGACAAAGAAATTTTATTCAGTTTGTCTTTTTCGCCCAATCCGATACGCGTTTTCATAGCATTGAGGGCAACATCTTCGTGTGCGATGCGATCAATGAGTTTATTTTTCAAAGCCAATTCTGCGCTATAGCCTTCGTAGCGATCGGCAATTGCACGCAACTCTTCTGGTGCAACGTGGCGGGAGCGAGCGATGTCATTGATAAAAATATCGTACAACGCGTTGAGATATACCCGTGTTTGCATCCGGTTTTGATCGCTCATTTTGTCTAAGCGGTAGGGTTCGGTAGCGCTTTTGAACTGTCCTGCATAGAAAATACGGAGTTGGATATCCAATTTGTCCAACATTTCCTTAAAGAAAGTAATGGTGGCAGCATAGCCTTTAAATTCCACGGCACCTACAGGATTGAGGTAAACACTATCGGCGACAGATGCGATATAATATGCAGATTGGGTATAAAAATCGCCATAAGCAACGATAAATTTACCCGAAGTTTTAAAATCTTCGAGTGCAGCGCGGATATTAGCGGCACTTGCTTTACCAGTAGCCACCATTTCGGGGTGGAGGTAAATGCCTTTGATATTGCCGTCTTCCTTTGCTAAATGGATCATTTTGACCATATCGGTAGCCCCAACGACATTAGATTGCTCCAAATCGAAAGGATCCATTTCGGTATTGTTTGTTTTTTCGGGGATCATTGCGTTAAAGCGAAGATCGAGTACGGAGTTTTCTGTTACGGACACGGCTTTATCCTCGGAGGCCGAACTGATCATACCTGCAATAGTGCTGAAACCTAAGAAAAACAATAGTCCAAGTGCGAGAGCAGTGCCCAAGCAGGAAGCAAAAAGATATTTAAGAAACTGTGGCATAATTATAAATAGTTCGAGATGATTCGATTTTTATGGATGGTAATCTTTAGATTGATACGTTACCAACAGCAAATGAACACCAACTAAAAGCAAATCGTTTCGATATTTAGATAAAGTCCGCGAATTGCGGGACAAACCCTTATGATTAGTCCGATTACGAACACTTTCACAAAAATAAAAAATAAATGCAAAAAAGCATCGTTTGGGGGTGTTTTCGCCTCTTTAGAAAAAATTCACGCAAATAGTGGGAGAAATAACATAAATCAACTTACTTTTATGCCATAATTTTTAATCCGACGACAAATCAATTTTCCCTGCTATCTCGTGTTTGGTGTTTATTAGCGTAAACTATTTAAAAGAACCTTTGATAAAAATTACACCATCTCCATTTTTATGAATTATAAACTGATTACTACCACAGCTTTGGGACGCTTGTTGGGCGTAGTATTACTTATTTGTATTTCCCAAAACCAAGGTTTCGGCCAAAGTTTGCAGGCTACCGCTGCTAATACACCCGCGTTTACTCCGCAAAATCTGATTGAAAATGTATTTCTTGGTCAGGGTGTTGAAGTATCTAATATTACCTACAATGGCGATAATGTTGCTGTTGGGTATTTCACCGGAGGGCAAAACTCTGTTGGTATTGACCGTGGTATTATAATGACTACGGGTAGAGCGGCCACACAAGGCACCAATTATGGTTGCAATAGTGATGGCGCAGATTTTGCGAATTTCTCTAATTCTGGTGGCTCAACAGAGCCAGATCTTGCCCCCTTGATCACGGTTGGATTAAATGACGTAGCGGTATTTACCATTACATTTATTCCAACTTCGGATACATTGCGATTTCGATATTGCTTTGCATCCGAGGAATATCCTGAATTTGCATGTAGCCCCTACAACGATGTTTTTGGCTTCTTTATTCAGGGGCCAGGTTTCCCAACACCTACAAACATAGCCAAAATACCCAATACTAATTTGCCGGTTACCATCAATAATATACATCCGAGCAACCCTGCGTATTTCCCTTGTCCAGCCAAAAATGCGCAGTATTACAATGGCAATAACACCACAAGTTTACAACCTACTTATGACGGGTATACGGATGTTTTTATTGCACAGGCCATTGTAACACCTTGCCAAGAATATACGATCAAACTGGCCATTGCTGATGCTAGTGATAGTGCTTATGATTCCGGCGTATTTTTAGAGGCCAAGAGCTTTGGAACGGGTTCTATTCGGACGGAGGTGAGTACAGTAAGTCTGGATGGAAGCGTAAGCGAAGGGTGTGCCAAAGGGACAGTTACTTTTGAATTGCCTAATACCGCTACCCAAAATTACCCTTTAGACTATAATATATGGGGCAGTGCCACCAATGGCGTTGATTATCAGCCCATTCCACTTAACCAGTTTATACCTGCTGGTAATAAAAAGATTTCCTTTGATATTATTGCATTGGAAGATTTGTTACCAGAAGGTGTTGAGTTTATTGCTATTGACTATAAAAAAGACCCGTGCAACCGCGATACGATATACCTAAATATTCGCGAAAACAGCCTAATGCCTCCGATGCTCCGTCCTGATACCAGCATTTGCTCTGGTGGTCAGCCACTTAACTTGGACGGCACTTTATCTATACCTGTTCCTCCGCCATTTGTATTTACAAACACAACGGATTTATCCATAGCCCCCATCAATACGCCCGTCATTTCTACCATTTCGGTCAATGGAGTAACGCCTCTTTTATTAGATTCGGGGATGATTCGTTCCGTTTGTATCAATGTAAACCACAATTGGGTGGACGATTTGGATATTTTTTTAATTGCGCCAGGAGGTAAGTTTATAGAACTCACTACTGATAATGGAGCAGATGGTAATAATTATACACAAACGTGTTTTACGCCCTTATCGACAAAACTCATTAGTTTTCCAGGGCCATTTGCACCTGCCTCAGCGGCTCCGTTTACAGGCGATTTTCAGCCGGAAGGTGTTTGGAGTGATTTGTGGGGCGGCCCTGTAAATGGTGACTGGAAATTACAAATTGTAGATGACCAAAACGGATTTGTAGGCGCATTGTTGGATTGGTCTATTACGTTTGAGCCCAGCTATAAAGTAAACTACCAATGGAGTCCTGCCAATGGCCTCTCCTGCGCCACTTGCCCTATAACAGATGCAACCCCGCTCCAGTCAACTTTATATAAGTTGCTGGCCACCGATACTTATGGTTGCGCAGTAAGTGATTCCGTTGATTTAACGGTAAATCCTGCACTAGCACCACCCGCAATTGAGTGTGGCAACTCCACAAAAAGTAGTGTTACATTTACTTGGCCTTCCATTAGCGGTGCTTCTGGATACGAAATAAATACTGGAAATGGATGGATTCCACTACAAATGGACACTTTTTATACCGTCACAGGTTTACTCCCCAGTTCGGTAGTGAATGCACAAATTAGAGGTATCAATACATTCCAACTTTGTGGTGCAAATATTGGAACTGGCAGCTGTGTCAATTGCTCACCACCAGGTGTTAGTGCGGCTACGACTCCGGTATCTTGCTTTAATGGGACAAATGGAGCTGTCACGATAACGACAGATAATATTAATCCCCCCTATGCTTTTCGGGTCAGTACCTTCTCCAACATGACGGGTATTTTCAACAACCTATCTGCTGGCGATTATGTAGCGACCATTACAGACGGGGTAGGTTGCGACACCCTCCTCAATTTCAATATAGGTACTCCTGCCGCATTAACACCCACTATATTCAACACTCAAAATGTCTCGTGTTTTGGTGGCACCAACGGTATCTTATCCGCTGCAATAACAGGGGGAACTATGCCTTATACCTATTTATGGAGTAATGGTGGCCAAACGACCTCTTCGGCAAATAACCTTGCCGCTGGCACCTATGCTGTTACGATTACTGATGCCAATAACTGCTCTATTACTGCTCCAGGAAGTATAACAGCACCGCCCATACTCGCCGCAAGTGCTACCTCCACCCCCGTAAAATGCAATGGTACGCCTACTGGTCTTTTGAATAGTTCAGGCACTGGC
>JAAFHO010000159.1 GCA_013297575.1 Chitinophagales bacterium | reverse complement strand
GACAACCAACAATTGGCTGCTTTAAGAACTATCGTAACCGGTGGAGCAAAGAATTATCAACAGGTGAATTATTTATTGCAACGGCATGAAAAGTATATTCTCGATTCTTTTCCCGGTCGATTTCCGCCGCTTAAAAACGACTTGTTTAAGTTGTTTATGGCCGAAAATGGTAATAATTTAAGCACATTAGTTGTGTTTATGACCCAACAACCCAAACATGCTGTCAGCACACATCTTGCTCGGGCAGACTTTGACCAAGCCTATAAAGAGGCAACAACTTCGGGTTGGATCAAGTTTTTGGGCAAATATCCCGGTACGCCTTACGATGAATTTATTTATGAAAAAATATCGGGCGATTTAGCAAAAAATGCACTTCCAGAGGCGCAAAAAAATCAATTATCCCAAGAGGAAAAGTGGATATTAGAAGATATTTTGCAGGGGAATGCAACGGGTATTCGAGTAAGTCCGTCTTCTGTTTTTGATGGAAACGGCAAAGACGAATGGGGCAATTATATCCGCAGAAGAGCAGGTAAAAAAGAAGGTCTCACCGCACTTAAGTCGATGCTTAAATACTATATGGACAAGCGCGAATGGGATGCTTCGGCTAAGTTACTACAGGATTTTGGGGTACTATTCCCAGATGAGGCAGTTTGGGTGAAAAGTACGCTGGATTTGGTCGGTGGTGCGGATAATGGTGTTCGGCCAATTCGTTTAAAAAATAATATTAGTACCAAAGGCGATGAATATTCCCCTACGATCACTTCTGATGGGCAAACTTTAGTCTTTTGTGCATCGAATAGAAAAGAGTCCGTTTGGGGAGAGGATATTTATATTTCGGAGCGTAAGGACAGTGTTTGGCAGGATGCCCAATTGTTAAAAGATATTTCCGGTTCGGGCCATGAAGCACCTATGTGTTTTACGGCAGATGGCAATACGATGGTTGTTTTTAAAAACGGTAAAGTATTTATGAGCAACCGTAATACAACGGGCTGGAGTCCTACAACGCCATTTCCAGTGGATTTGTCGGGTTTTGGTTGGGTAGCAGATGTACATTTTGTGTCAGGCGAGCAGCGGGTGTTTTTTGCTGCCAGGGCCAAAGGATCAGAATGGGATTATAGTAGTACCGATATTTATATGGCCGCAAAAGATGCCGATGGAAATTGGGGTAAACCCGAATTATTGCCAGAACCAATCAATAGTACTGCTTTTGATCGCTCCCCATTTGTCCATCCCGACCAGACGACCATGTACTTTAGTTCTTCCCGCGAGGGCGGGTTGGGCGAATTGGATGTTTATAAATCCGTGCGTTTGGATAATACTTGGCGGAATTGGAGTGTACCCGTTAATCTTGGGAAAAACATTAATACTACGGGGAACAACTGGGGTTATGTGGTCACTACGGATGGCAGTACAGCCTACTATTCTGCTCGGTTGGAAAACTCAGATAATGAAGACATATTTTATATTACCTTGCCCAAAGAAGCACGCCCACAAAAAGCAGTATTGCCAATCGTGATTTTGGTGCAAGATGAGATGAAAAAACCAATTCCCAATGCAAGAGTAGAAGTGCTTAATTCCAATACAGGAGTAATTACAGGGGAAAACCGTACTTCGCCAAAAGCAGGGAAAGTAACGATTTATGTCACAGAAGGCGAACGTGTTACGGTTTCGGCTATTCAACAGGGTTATTTTGGCGATCCAGTATCTATTGACAGCCGAAATGTAGGAACGGAGGTCGTTATTACACTAAAAACGGTGAAAGAAATTCTGGAAGGAAAAACGTCTTTAAATGCTGACATTTTATTTGATTTAGGAAAGTCAGAACTAAAATCCGAAGCCGCGGGCCAACTCAAGTTTGTTGCCGATTTTGCTAAACGTGAAAAGTTAAAACTCGAATTGAGTGGTCACACCGATCCAACGGGTTCGGATGAAGAAAATTTAATTTTATCTAAAGCAAGGGCAGAGGCCGTACGCACGGCTTTGATCGGAGTTGGGATTAAACCTGATAATATGACAGCAGTAGGTTTTGGCGAAACTAAGTTAATTTGTACCGAGCAAAATAATGATTGCTATCAAAAAAATAGGCGCGTAGAAATAAGGTGGAAAAAGGAATGATTAATTTACTTCGGTATTTTCATTTTTTTAATGCGCGGAATATTGCTTGTTTTAGCGAAAACAAGCAATATTCCAACTTCAAACTGTTAAATATTTAACTGTTATATCCTGCGTAAAGGTTTTTATTCGGATATTTGTGTTCCATTTTGACAAGACAAGGAAAATTTGGTAGGTTAGTATTCAAAATTGCCCACACAATTTTTGTTGTAAACAAACGTTCTTTCTACACAATAATATTTCGATCTCAAGACCCGTTCGAATTCCGAACAATATTAACATTTTTGATCCATTTAAACTTAAGACGTATTTTATGTCGTTGAGCCTCTCTCGTGTCAGTCGTTTTGTTGTAGGACTGACTTTCTTTTTTTTCGCCTCACCATCGGTTTATAGCCAGTACGAGGAAATGTCCGATGTAGAAGCGGATTCCGCAGCAACTGCGAGATTAGTAGCCAAATCACCTTATGTTGTCAAAAATGTTACCGACAAAGAAATTAATGATCGGTTAAGTCAAATGACGAGTTGCGTTGACTTACGCAATACAAGGGTAGTGAAAAGTTATATCATGCACTACTTGACTCGTCCTGAGAAAACAAAGCGATTATTAAGTAAAATGGTGACTTATTTTCCATTGTTTGAAAAGAAACTGTTGGAAAATGATGTGCCAGATGCTTTAAAGTATTTGTCTGTAGTAGAGTCGGCATTGAATGCTAACGCCGTTTCTCGTGTAGGGGCTTCGGGTTTGTGGCAATTTATGCCTGCAACGGGTTTGGACTACGGCATGCAAATCAATTCGGCTATCGACGAACGCAACAACGTTGTTAAATCAACTGAAGGTGCTGCCAAGTATCTAAAACATTTGTTTAACCAGTATAATGATTGGGCGCTTGCACTGGCCGCGTATAATAGTGGTCCTAATCGCGTTAATGGCGCGATCAAAAGAGCGGGTAGCCGTAATTATTGGGTGATTCAACGTTTCCTTCCCGAAGAAACGCGCAATTATGTACCTGCATTTATCGCTGCGACGTATATCTGCAATTTTTATAACGAACATAACCTCGAACCCGATTTCCCAGAATTGGACGAGCAACTTACGGATCATATCTCTGTATATGATGGCATTTCTTTTTCAGCCATTGCAAAAGCAACTGGATTGAGTTATCAGATGGTATCAGATCTGAATCCGGGTTTTCGTCGTTCGTATATTCCGCCTTCCAAACGTGGATATTATTTAACACTGCCCAAACGTGTGATGCCTGCTATGGTGCGTCATTTGAATGGTCTTGGAGGTAGCACTTATCGTTTAGATGGAAGCGAATACGCTAATGTGAGCGGCGATGGTACTACTAAGGAGAATCAATATTATTTCACCAATGTTGCGGTATCTGAAACTGATTTGGCTGATCGCTTTGCTGCAAAAATTGGCGCAAGTGGTGTGCAGTTGAGGGTTTGGAATAAATTGGTTAACCCTTATGTATATGCCAATCAAACAGTTAAATTATGGCACCCAGTCCATGTTATCAAGCATGTAGGTGGCATTGATGTCGCGGCTGCTATCAAAACGGAGGTGCCTGCTTCGCCTGTCAGAGTGCCTTCTAATGCAACTGCTCCGAAGCCTTCTACAGCACCTGCAACCACTGTTACTTCTACAAAACCTTCTCCGAATGGTGGTTCTACAACGGTTACTACGATTATTAGACCTGCTACAAATCCACCGACAAAGGCAACTGTTGGTGCTACACCAGCAAAACCTACGGTGAGTGCTGCTGCTGTTCCAGTTGGTTCAAATACTGGAAGTAGTGCTGCAACGCTTGTTAAACCTTCTGCCTCAACGGGTACAGCATCGGCTATCCCTGTTACCGCAAAACCTACTTCTTCGACAACAATTATTAAGACATCATCTGGTACACAAACGCAATACTTGTTTCATAAGGTAAAAGATAAAGAAACATTGGGCGATCTTGCACGCCGTTATAGTGTTTCCGAAGATGCTTTGATGCGCTTGAATAATACTGCTGAGTTAAAAGCGGGTATGTTGGTGCGTATTAAGGAATTGAAATAGAGGGTTTTATAAATTTTTTTTTTGAACATCCAATTAATTCGATTTGAATTAATTGGATGTTTTTTTTATGGGGCGTATGGGCGTAGAGACGTTGCACTGAAACGTCTCTACACCATACGCGTGTATTCCCGCGGTATTCCCGTATATTTTCCCGTGATTTTCCCGTGATTTTCCCGTGATTTCCCCGTGATTTTAGACGTTGCTGTGCAACGTCTCTACCGGACACAAATCCGTTGGGGTTTGGACCATATTCGTTGCTCATTATTATAATACAAATAGGCCAAACTTGCGGGGGCTTCAAACGTTCCGGCTATATCTGCACGAAGGTCCAAATTTAATGTTCGCTTGCTATTGGCGGCTAAACTTTCAAAATGAAAAACAACAAAACCATCCCAAATTTCATAAAAATCAATCAAATGTTCGTCTTGTAACTTCTTCAATTGCCAAGGTTGAAGTGTGAGGCCAGCAGGCATACCCAAGATCGCCATTGGTGAAGCAAGTGGCGTTGCGGTACTATTTGAGAGTGTCGCTGTAAAACGAACTATTGCGCCTGTACCAACTTGTGTTTCTGTTATATTTGTTGTGAATTGTAAAGGACAATTTGGCGCATCCGCAGGTTGGAGGCTGGTGTACTGGATTTCTAAATCAAAAGGGACTTGAGCGTTTTTGGGCTCAAAACTAATTGCTACATCTTGTTGACCAGATGTTAAATACTGCGCCAAGTCATTGATTTCCATAGGTTTATTTTCCTTAGCGTTAAAGGCAATCGCTGCTACTTTTTTGCCGTTGACCTGTACAATCAATTTGGTATCCGCTGCTTTATTTTGTACTTTTTTGGCGTATTGTACCAATGCGCGCATGGCCATGACCGTGCTTTGGGTATTGCCGTAGCCATACTCGTTTTTGGATGCGGAAAGGAATTGTATGGCGTTGGTAATGGGAGTATTGTTTTGTTGTCCCTGCAATAAAGCCATCACGACCAATGCTGTTGTTTCAATACTCAATGCTTTTCCTTGGCTGTGCGTTACGGAATGTGTTTTTCCTGTCCAAGAGCCGTCTTTTTCTTGTCTAGCTAATAGTTTTTGTAAAATTTCATCGGCACGTTGATCTTTTTGGCGCATAAACGCATTGGCCATCAGTGCTAGTTGATAAGCGTCATCGCTTTGGAGTGCTTGCTGGTAAGCCGCCTCTATTTCTGGTTGAAATTGTTGTTGGTAGCCCGCTTCGGTAGTTGCCCATGCGATATATGCCCCTAACATATCGTTGTTGTTCCAAGAATCCAAATGATCTTGGCGGCGTATCCAACCACCATTGCCGTCGCGGCGGCTCAATAACCATTTTATGGTGCGGTCTAAGATGCTTTTATCAATTTTAAATACATTGGACATGTCTTTAAACTCCAGTAATCCATAAGCAGTAAGTCCTTCGTGTCCTGGGTCGCGCCCCCACCAGTCAAAACCACCACTTTTGCACTCATAAGCCGCCAGTTTTTGGTAACCATCTTGCAGGTATTGCATGGCGCGTGCTTCCACCTCGGGTAGTAAGGTGCCTGTACTGCGCAACAAATCCAATACCAATAAATTGGGATAATTGCTACTACTTACCTGCTCAAAACAACCGTTAGGCTGGTTCAACATGCGCTCCATGCCTTTCAATACATCGGTTAATGTATTGGGATAGGCCGTTAGTTTTGCCGTGATAGAGCCAGCAATGGGCTGTTTGAGGTCAAACTGAAAATGACTAGCTGGTGCATTGTTCGACATGACAAAACGCGTAGGGAAACCACGTTGTAATGTTTTTATAGGCACCGTAAATCCATCGGTAATGGCTTCTGCGTTGCTTAATGCTACGGAAATAAATCCGTTGGGATCTTCTTCTGGACGCAATTGACCTACTAGAAAACGCATCGGAATAATTTTGGTTTGGCCTGGTTCCGCAATGGCGTTTTTGGCTAAATTTCCTAATGCTGTAAAGTGTTTTGGCACAGATATTTCAAGTTCACCCGACGCTGGATATTGGGTATGATTGGTCATCAACACCATCAATTGCAGCGTATCGCCTGAAATGATATAAGCAGGTACATTTGCACTCAGATCCACAGGTTTTTGCACAAAAAATAGTTTTTCAGTATGTGCAATTTGACCTTTTGCTCCAAATCCTTCGATGGTTGCCCTAAAATTACTAATGGCATCGGAGGTAAAAAACTGTAATTGGGCATAACCATGTTCGTCGGTTTTAATATCTGGATTCCAGTATAGGGTTTTGCGGAAATCGTTGCGCAAGGTATTGGAACTGCTTTGCGATTCATATTTTGGCGCATAAAATTCGCGAATTTGCGTATATTGGAAAGATCGTGTACCAAATTGATTGTTCGGTGCCTGTTTGCGGTCGTCCGCAATCCGGTCTTTTGAAGCAGATTTTTCCTCTTCGTCGATTGCTCTTTTCATACCAGGTATGGCATCAATATCAAATTTTCTAGCAATAATGGGCTCAGGCACTACGAGTACTTGTTCTTCGACATATAATGCGTCGGCAAATACCTCCATAGGTGCTGCCAAGTTTGCAAAGTCTGCTACCTTTTCTTGCACGTTTTCAGGTTTTATATTCATTGCTGGTGGGGGAGGAGGTGCTATTGCTGCGCCTGCGCGACTTTTTGCCTTTTCTTTTCGTGCTTTAGATTTAGATGGTCTAGATGAAATCTGCTCGCTTGTTAATGTCTGCCCACCGGATGCAAAATCTCGCTTCATAATTTTTATTGTTGGACTAGTTACCAACACTTCATCGAGTAGTATCCCGCCTTCTAAGTTGATTAAAATATCTGTTTTATACATTGCTTTAATTTCTAGTTTTCCCAACTTAAAAGTCGAAAAGCCAGTATAATTTGCCATTAAGTCGTATTTCCCAGGCAAAAGTTCAATCTTAAAATTACCATCCATGTCAGTAATTATAGTTTTGATTAATTTACCATTTTGAAATAATTTTACAGATGGACCAACAATGGGTTCGGTATTATCGCCTAAAATATTACCTGCAAATACGGTCTTGTTGCCTTTTGTCGGCGCCACACTCAAAAGATAATTCCCAGCAGTAGGTTCACTGCTAAATACAACCAAATCAGTATAGATTCCATTAATTGGGAAATAACGATCGCCTTGATATTGAATATGGGAGTATTTAGTCAGATCAAAACCAGCAAACCTGAATTTACCATTTTCATCCGTCTTTTGTGATGGGCCGTTAGGATATAAATTGATGGTATGAAAGGGCATTGGGTTTTGCCAGTCATCGTATATTACGCCTGCTAGAATCTTTTTTTGAGCCGCAAATTGTGGCTTAAATGGAGTGCCGTCGAGTACCTCTTTCCATTGAAATCTACGCCAGCCCTGTGTCATTAATAAATATTCCAAGGCTTGTTGTGATTTGGGTTCTTTAGGATCAAAATAGAAATTTGGCTCTTCAATTTCACCCCGCACTTCCTGTTCTAGCAACATAGATGCTAAGATATGGCCTTGCTTGTCATCGGCAAAAACCAATTGGTTTTCGTCGCAAACTGCCAATGAAAACCGCCCTTTTACGGGTTTCCCTAGGTTGTCGCGTACAGATAATTGCATATTTACGGCTTGCCTCGGTAAATATTGCGCTTTATCCGTTTGTATTTCTACTTTCAAACTGCGCTCATGGCCTGCAAAGAACAACCGCTCTGCGAGAGCATTTTTTTTGTCATCGAATAGAGTGACACGTACAATACCCATTGGAAGATTTGCCGTTGGGATAAGTACTTTTTGGGTTTCATCCGTAGCGAGTTGGATGGATTTATATTGCACAATGCTATCTTGTGCTACAACCACTAGGTGCAATTTTCCTCTTTTGGTGCCATTTATTTCGACAATTGCTTTTTGGTTGTCCATGGACTGAACACGCAGCGCATACCCATTTGTTTTTGCGTCGGGTAGCGCGATCAGTTCATCGCTTTCAAATGGTTTGGTAATCCGAGCGTGGCATTTACTGCTATTGGGTATAAATTCAAAAGCACCCATTCCGTTGTGGTAACTGCTGAATGTTGACACAATTTGGCCATTTTCATTTAATATTTCCCCTTCAATATCGGCGGCCTTTCCAAATTCATTGGTGGCCTTGAAAGCCATGCGGCAGGGGAGTCCTACTATGGCATCACCACCTTCTGGGAAAAATGCCAGATCAATGTGGTTAAGCACAATGGGAATTGCTCGTGAAATGGATTCCGTACGTCCGTTGTGTTGTATTTGCACTTGGAGCAAACCATCGGTCGTTTGTAGGTCTTTGGGGAGTTCAAAACGCAGGTATCCGCGTCCATTTTGGTCTGTTTGGGCAGAACAAGTACCTATTTCTTGCCCATTTAAGCGGATACTGCCCTTTATTTCGGTCATGGATAAAGCAGTATTGTCTAAAGCATGTGCATCTAAACGGGCAATACTGATATCCCCTGGGCCGTACGCCTTTTGCTCAAATTCCATTTTGAGGTTTAAATTGGGTAATACTGTTTTTTGTAAAGTAATGGTGCGTTCAAATACCTCGCTGGTGTTTTTCATCCATTGTGTATAGGCGCGTAGTTTGTAGGTGCCGCCGGGCAAATCGAATGAAAAGTTGTATTCACCTTTAGCCGCCCCAGTTGATGCGTCTAATTGCATCGTTTGCAGGATTTGTTGTTGGGGATTGAGTACCTCTACATACACTACATCGCTCATAATGGACGGTTGTAGATTATCGGCATTGCGGACATAAGCGGCAAACCAAACCGATTCACCGGGTTCCAAGAGTGTTCGATCAATGTGTAGGTAAACTTTTTCGGGTGCAGTGGCGGCTTTGCGTTGTTGCAACCGATTTGTTAGGAGATCAAAAAACGTCGTGTCTTGTTGGGTTTTGTAATCGGGTTGTTTGAAATCGGAGTAATATTGTGAAGATGCTAATAAGGAACAGATCCAGAGTGCAAAAGAATAGAACATAATTTACAATTTTAGATGAGTGAAAATGGCGATTAGCCGGTTCAGTAATACAAGTTGCCCGTTATGATGCGCATTGGTACGATATTGCATAAAACAATCAAAGTTAAAAATAGTACCTTTGTGGTCGATTAATTGGAAAGATAAATCCCGTATGGATTGACCTAAAATTTTAACAAATAAAATTTCTATCCCCAAAATGCGTTTCTAAGCAGGTTATGAATAAATTACCATTTTGGCTTGTTTTGTGCTTGTGCACCCTTAGTTTTCCCGCTTTGTCGCAAACTAAATTAATGCCTGCTGGGCCACTTAGCAAGGAGGCTTTTCAGCAAATGAAACGTTCGGAGGATACTTTGGGCATATTGTCGTATGCTATTGTAAACGACTCTATTGAACAAGAGCGTTTTGCTTCTTGCAGGCAGCTCATTACAGGT
>JAAFHO010000016.1 GCA_013297575.1 Chitinophagales bacterium | reverse complement strand
ATTTTGTACACTTCGATATTATTAAGTTATTGTACTATGGAACAGGATTTTGCCCTATGGCTACAGTTTTTTCCTCAAAACAACTCCTTTCCCAAGACTTCTTGAAAAAGCACCAAACCAAAAATCGTCGAGCCACAAAATGGCATCTGTTATCACAGATAGATAGGGTTCTTTTGTATCCGCAGGGCGAACTTTAAGGCTTCCCGCTGTATCAGAAGTAACATTTCGTGCATTTTTCTTAAAAATAGATTGCGCAAGACCTGTCCAATAGACTTCCATTAGCCCTACTAACCAGCCACTCAGTGGCTTAAATTCAACAATTTCTAATCCCGTATCAGCAACCCATTTTTTAAAATCCTCGCTCCCTATTAAGTATTCGTGACCAAAAGCATAAGCACCTTGTGCTATCAGTCGTTCGTTACTGTCGGGCCGCCGAATCCATTGCCAAAAACGATTGATAGGATCATAAGTAAATGGAAACTCCCGACTAGGAAAAGTAAGTACGGCCCAGCCGCCAGGAGCCAATACACGATGGATCTCTTTAATCATGGTAGCGGGATCGCCTACATGCTCGAGTACCTCGCTAGATACTACCAAGTCAAAATTACCTGTAGGATAGGTCAAATCAAGTGCATTATTCGTTTCGTAACGCAAATTGACTACGTCTTTATTCATTTCTGCGGCGTATCGAATATCGTCTTCATTTACATCACACCCTACCATATCTACGGCATAAGCCGCCAACATCCGGTCATAATCGCCTTCGCCTGTACCCAAATTGAGTACGCGTTCTATTTTGTACTGTTGAGAAAGCATAGAAACACGTCCCTTTACAAATTTGAACCTGTTCCTAAAACTAGGGAATAAATGCTTGAAATTCACGCTATTTTTTACTTTATTTAATTTGTTGCATATAGGCCCGCCAGCGTTGTGCTTGGCTAGTATTACCCATTTGTTCGCAGATACGGATTGCCAATTCACAGGCAGGCTTGAAAGACGGATTAGCTTGTACCGCTTTTTCCAAATAAGCCAGTGCATTGTTTCCGTCATTCTGTTGTACCGCAATAATTGCTAGATAATAGAAGGCGCCTGGGTTGGAAGGTTCAATTTTAGCAGAATATTCAAATTGTGTCTTCGCTTTGCCCAAGTCATTCTTTTCGATCCAATACATACCCAATAAATTATTACATTGCGAATCATCCGGACTTACCCCCAAACCTTTTTCGGCAGCCCCTTTGGATAGTTCAATAAGTGAATCAGCGGTCACCGGATTTTGTTCGGTCATATTTTGACCCAAACTCAAATAAGCCTGACTCAAACTGCCCCATGCCAATTCGTTATCTGGTACATTCGCCACCTCTTTAGAAAGCCGCTCTATGGCACCATTATAATCATTTACCTTCAATGAACTTTGGCCAAGTACACAGTTGCGGCCATTATCTTTCAGAATGGCTAAAATAGGTGCTCCACCTACTTCGATCACATGTACAGCATTGTCAGGAGGCCACATACCCTTGCGCAATGTAGGGCCGCCTATGGTGCGTGTAGGATACAACGCGTAGTCCCAGGCATCGTTACAGCGAGCATCATATTTCATATACTTCACTTTCACCTTATCTCCGTACTTAGCAGTAAGTTTTGAGGTAGCGTAATACATATTAGTTGCGATAACGACTGGAGTGGTCATCGTATCGTTGAGGATATGTTCTTTTTCCATCCATTCCACCCCTTGGCGAATACTAAGTCCCCAATAATCGGTATCAAAATTACCAAAAGCACCTTTTACCCCACCCGCAATCGGATTGAAATAAATATAAGATATGGTAGGATTTGAACCAATAAATACCGCAGCATCAGCCAATAATAGCCCCATTACGCCAAATACGCCGTATTGTAATGCATTTTTCCCATCGAAAAAACGCGATAACTCATTCCAAAACAAACCCGCAGCCACCACCAATGGAGGATAAGCAAACGTAAGGTGCCGCCAGGCATCGTGCAAAACGGAGTCTTTGTAAATGACATAAAATACAGGAAAAATACCTGCAAACAAAACCATTAAAATCCAAAGTGGGTTGTACCGACGCATTAATCGGTAAGACAGCACAATACTTCCTATAAAACCAACTACCACAGCCAATGGAACCGTATAGGCGATCCATTTAATGGCGTAATACCAAGGTGTCATATCACTACGGACATTGAATCCTTCAAACAGAATACGAATACGAATTTCTAAAGCCGAAAACTTTGTTAAGGCATTCAACGGATTTTTAAACGGATCTTGTAACGCATATGGCCAAAAAAGTACAGCAAAAAGATAACCAACTATTCCTACTCCTATAATATACATCAAGTACTTGCCCAATGCCGAAAAATTACCTAATGCCGAAAAACCACCATTCCGCAATAAAAAATGAAGCCCGCCAAATAAAAATAAAATGGCAAAGGGCAAAAGTCCACCAGCACGTGTGGCAAGTGCAATAACCAAGCCACCTACTAAACCTAATAAATGCCATTTATTGGGCTTCGGTAATCCATCCAGTACCCTAGCCATAAAATATAAGGCCATAATATAGCCACTAGCAAACGGAATATCTTTAGGATTCATCAGCGAGTCACCTAAAAAACGCGGCGACAAAAACATAATGATAAATGTGATTATACCCGCACGCCAACCCGCTATATACTTGGCCAATAATGCCGCAAATAGCATCGCCAACCACCCAAATAGCGTACTACCAACGTGGCGTACATGATGATAACCAATATCGTTTGGCTTTAAACCCGCCGCCTTATTGACAAAACCTGTTACAATTTCAAAAAAACCACCGTAAAGGTGCATATTTCCATCTTTTACAAACAGCGCAGAGGTATCCTTTCCCATAGTGCCATAGTATTCCACCAATTTAAGGGAATAATCATTCTGAAACTTATCATCGGCATTGATACCAACACCAAATGACATAAATACCATACAAACAAGTGCAAAAAGCACAATCCCGTAAAATATTTTGCGCAAAAGACCATCATTATCTTGTGCCACAGGTGGGCGATCAAGATAATTACGAACAGGCATAGGAGTAACAACCGGAGTGGCTGTATTGGGTTTTGAGGTCGGTTTATTAGATTTCGCCATAATGTGTTTTTAGTACAAATCGGGCGCAAGGTAGTACGAATTGGGTAATTAGGACAATAATTTTTTATCGTAATGAATTATACCAATTGAATTATAATTACCTTTGCCGCCGTCATCTTTTTTTAGGAATGAGAATTGAATAGAGGTACGGATTTGGGGAGACGATTTTGTCACTATTAAGGCATGAAGAGGGCGTTTAGTGGTACTAAACAACCGATGAATAACGAAAAGAGGGACAAAATAAGGCCGCCAAATTTTACATCTATTTAATTCTCATTCCTTATTCAAAATAGAGTAGCTTATTTGTTACTCAACAAAAATACGCAACAAACACATGAGTGAAATTCGTGACATCGTAGCGAGGGAAATATTAGACTCTCGCGGAAACCCAACGATTGAAGTAGAAGTACACGTTGAATCTGGCTTCATGGGCCGCGCTGCTGTTCCATCTGGTGCAAGTACTGGCGTACACGAAGCCGTTGAACTACGTGATAATGACAAAGGTCGTTACCTCGGAAGAGGCGTTCTGAAAGCCGTTAAAAATGTAGAAGAAGTACTTCGCGAGCATCTTATTGGTATGGAAGTGACGGATCAAATCAAAATTGACCGTACCATGATAGCTTTAGATGGTACACCTAATAAATCCAAATTAGGCGCAAATGCAATCCTTGCAGTCAGCCTAGCCACTGCAAAAGCAGCAGCAGAGGAATTTGGCCAACCACTCTACCGTTATCTTGGTGGCGTAAATGCGCATATTCTTCCCGTTCCTATGATGAATATCTTAAACGGTGGATCCCACGCAGATAATGGCATTGATTTTCAAGAGTTTATGATTATGCCGATCGGTGCAGAAACCTTCAGCGAAGGCTTGCGCATGGGTGTTGAGGTATTCCATCACTTGAAAAGTGTACTCAAAAGCAAGGGATACGCTACAAATGTAGGCGACGAAGGTGGCTTTGCTCCAGGCATCAAAAATAACGAAGAAGCCATTCAAATGGTAATGATTGCCATCGAAAAGGCAGGTTATCGCCCTATGGACGATATTGTTATCGCCCTAGATGCTGCTGCCTCAGAATTTTATGATGCCGAAAAAGGTGAATATGTATTCAAAAAATCTACTGGCGACCGCCTAAGTGGTAGTGATATGGTAGCTTATTGGAAAGATTGGTGCAACCGCTACCCTATTTACTCTATCGAAGATGGATTCGGAGAAGACGATTGGGCTTCTTGGAAATTAATGACCGAAACCCTTGGCCACCGCATTCAATTGGTGGGCGATGATCTTTTTGTTACAAATGTAAAACGCCTTCAGCGCGGCTTGGACGAAAAAATTGCCAATTCAATCCTGATCAAAGTAAACCAAATTGGATCTTTGACCGAAACTATTGAAACGGTTAACCTCGCCACGCGCCATGCTTATACCTCTGTCATTAGTCACCGTTCTGGCGAAACCGAAGATACTACTATTGCAGATCTTTCGGTAGCACTCAATACGGGTCAAATAAAAACGGGTTCAGCCAGCCGTTCAGACCGGGTGGCTAAATACAACCAATTACTACGAATTGAACAAGAATTGGGCGATGCCGCTGCTTACATGGGACGTAGCATCTTCGGATTATAATAAACTACACACGTTGACGAAACTTTGATGGTTCCATAAACGTTACGCCATAGGAATAGTGTCGCAATATTATCACTTTGTGGCACTATTCCTATTATATTCACCGCTTTGACCATAGCATTCATCAATAAACCAGATTAAATAAAAATAAATTGAACTATATTATTTACGATCTGGAGGCAACATGCTGGGAAGGCGGACCAGAGGAAAAAGAAATGGAGATTATTGAAATCGGGGCTTTTAGGCTCAATGATTTTGGTGAAGTGCGTGGTAAATTTAATAGGTTTGTTAGGCCAATACTCAACCCCACACTCTCCGATTTTTGTATGGGACTAACGAGTATTAAGCAGGTAGAAGTCAATCGTGCCGATACTTATCCTTCCGTAATTGAAGAATTTAAAACTTGGGCACATGTCGATCAAGAAGAATATGCTTTGTGTTCTTGGGGATCATTTGACCGTAAAATGTTGATTAAGGATTGTCAACTTCACGATCTAGAACACCGCTGGGCCAAGCAGCACATCAATTTGAAAGAACAGTACATGAAAATCAACCGCTTACACCGTAGTATGGGGCTGAAAGCGGCACTCAAACGTGAAGGATTAGAGTTTGTTGGCACTCCACATCGAGGTATTTCCGATGCAGAAAATACGGTTGGCATTTTTTTGAAGTATTTTGGGGTTTGGAAATTATAATTGCCAATTAGATTTAGTTTTATGCTCAATAAAATAAAACAAAAATGGTACAAATGGACCGAACGCGCCGTCCAGTTGAAAATAGGTACAACCTTGCCATTGGAAAGACCCGGAACTGGGTATGGAGGTTGGATTATTCCTTCACACCAACTACATAAAGATTCAATTGTGTATTTAATAGGTGCGGGAGAAGATATTTCTTTTGACTTGGCTGTAGCCGACCAATACGGCTGCACAGTGCATATTGTGGATCCTACTCCAGTCTCGCAAGCGCATATTGAGATGGTTCGCACGCATTTACTAGCAGGCAAACCAACGCCGCTTCAAAATACGCCTACAGGGTATTACCCCCTTTATCACTCTGATACGGCTCAAAAACTAATTTTACACCCAGTTGGGCTTTGGAACGAAAATACGACCCTCCGCTTTTATGCCCCTGCCGACCCAAACCATGTTTCGCATTCGTTGGTAAATTTGCAAAAAACAGAACGTTATATCGAAGTTCCAGTGGTGCGGCTATCCGAATTAATGGCTAAAAATGGGCATTCCACTATTGATTTACTCAAAATTGATATTGAAGGTGCTGAATACACCGTATTAGACACGATTTTAGAAGATAAAATCCCCATTAATATTATTTGTGTGGAGTACGACGAATCCTCCCGCAATCATTTTGATGGTAAATACATGGATCGCATTGAAAATTCGTTGCAAAAATTGGTCGAAGTGGGTTATTCAATTGCCGCAAAAGAACCGGATTGCCATAATTACACCCTGATCCATCAGCGCCTGCTGACATCCGAATGAAAGTAGCATTAGTCAACACTTACGTCCATGGCGGTGCCGGAATTGCCTGTCGTAGGCTTCTAAAATCCTTGCAAACACAAGGGTTGGAAACAGCTATTTTATACCGCGATACCCACGGCTCTAAATGGCCATTTTATACCGAACGACTTTCGTTCCTGCCGTATGAACACGATAAATCCGTTCGTTTTTCCTATTCATTAGCCAATTTTGGAACAGATATCAGCCAACATCCCGATATCCAATCTGCCGATATTATCCATTTACACTGGATAAACCAAGGCTTTTTATCGCTAAAAAACATACAACAACTTGCCTCAACAGGCAAACCTATTTTCTGGACACTACACGATATGTGGGCGTTTACTGGAGGTTGTCACTACGCTCGAGGTTGTACGCATTATTTACAATCGTGTGGCAATTGTCCATACTTGCGCGTGCCCAGCGAAAACGACCTTTCCAATCGAATTTGGAAACGCAAACAATCGTTATATCCACCCAATGTCCATTTTATCACTTGCAGCGAGTGGCTTGCCCAAGAAGCACGAAGTTCAGGATTATTGCGCAATTTTCATGTTCAAAGCATCCCAAATCCTATAGACACTGCCATTTTTGCACCGATTATACCCGCACAACGAACAGCGATTCGGACGCAATTGGGTATATCGCCGGCAGCGCATCTTTTGTTATTTGTTGCGATGAAAGTAAGCGAAGAACGCAAAGGATTTAAGTATCTTTTAGAGGCATTGCAATATTTAAAAAAGGAATATCCTGACCAGCAATATGAAGTATTGGTTTTAGGCAAAGCAGAACAGGAAGCCATTGACCTACTCCCCTACCCTACACACACGCTGGGCATGGTAACGGAAATTGAAGCGTTGTCTAAATGGTATGCTGTGGCCGATTTGTTTATTATTCCATCACTAGAAGATAATTTACCCAATACTGTGATGGAATCACTCGCGTGTGGCACGCCCGTTGTTGGCTTTCAAACAGGTGGTATTCCGGAAATGGTGGACGATGCTCAAAATGGCTATATTGTATCCCAACGCGATAGTGCTGGACTCGGCAAATCTATTTTTCAGGTATTGTCATCCAACGATCGGTTGGCAGCATTCAGAACCGCAGCACGAGAAAAGGTATTGCGCGCATATACGTTGGAAGTAATTGGCAAACGTCATTTGGAAGCATACCAAAAAGGACTTTAGCAAATTTTCAAAAACGAAATTACCAACATTGGGCAAAATTATTTTAAAGAAACTATTTCTTTTCCCAAGAACCTTTGTACCTTTGCGCGGTTTTTATAAACAAGTGCTCTAAACTTGCTAAAAATTTGGCAAAACAGGTTAAATGAGTACTGAATACCAAACATCATTTCGAGATTATGGCAAATATTGGTCGTATTAAACAAATCATCGGCGCGGTTGTGGACGTAGAGTTCGGCGGTGCTGATAGCAAACTACCAGGGATTCTTAACGCCCTTGAACTAAAACGCCCCGACGGTACTGTACTGGTTATGGAGGTTCAACGCCACTTGGGCGAAGACAGCGTTCGTACCATTTCTATGGACTCTACGGATGGCCTAACACGCGGTATGGAATGCGTTGACACTGGTCGTACCATTGCAATGCCTACTGGCGAAGCCATTAAAGGTCGTTTGTTCAATGTAGTAGGCGAACCTATTGATGGTTTGAGGCCTGTTCCTAAAGATAAAAATTCTTATTCTATTCACCGCAAACCACCATTGTACGAAGACCTCTCCACAGAACGCGAGATCCTTTACACTGGTATTAAGGTAATCGACTTGATCGAGCCTTATGCAAAAGGTGGTAAAATTGGTCTTTTCGGTGGTGCTGGTGTGGGTAAAACCGTATTGATCCAAGAATTGATCAATAATATTGCGAAAGCTTATGATGGTGTATCCGTATTTGCTGGTGTAGGTGAACGTACCCGTGAAGGTAATGACCTTATGCGCGAAATGTTGGAAGCCGGTATCATCAAGTATGGTGAAAAATTCATGCACTCCATGGAAGAAGGCGGCTGGGATCTGGATAGCGTTGATTACAACGAAATGAAAGACTCTAAAGCAACTTTCGTATTCGGACAAATGAACGAACCACCGGGCGCACGTGCTCGTGTAGCACTTTCAGGTTTGAGTATCGCTGAATATTACCGCGATGGTGATATGACGGATCCTTCTGGCGGTCGCGATATCCTATTCTTTATCGATAATATCTTCCGCTTTACACAAGCGGGTTCTGAGGTATCAGCCCTTTTGGGTCGTATGCCTTCAGCGGTGGGTTATCAGCCTACATTGGCGACAGAAATGGGTCTGATGCAAGAACGTATCACTTCTACTAAGCGTGGTTCTATCACCTCAGTACAAGCGGTATATGTACCTGCCGATGACTTGACTGACCCTGCTCCTGCCACCACATTTGCTCACTTGGATGCTACAACGGTATTGAGTCGTAAAATTGCTGCCCTTGGTATCTACCCTGCGGTGGATCCTTTGGACTCTACTTCTCGTATCCTTGATCCAAAAATTATTGGTGATGAGCATTATAACTGCGCACAAAGGGTTAAAATGATCCTTCAGCGCTATAACGAATTGCAAGATATTATCGCGATCCTCGGTATGGAAGAACTTTCCGACGATGATAAACTCGTGGTAAGCCGTGCACGTCGTGTTCAACGTTTCCTTTCTCAACCTTTCCACGTGGCCGAGCAGTTCACTGGTATGAAAGGTGTATTGGTACCGATTGACGAAACAATCCGCGGTTTTAATATGATTATGGACGGCGAATTAGACATGTACCCAGAGGCTGCTTTCAATTTAGTTGGTAACATTGACGCGGCTATCGAAAAAGGTAAGAAAATCCTCGCTGAAGCCAGCAACTAATCTAAATTTCAAGCAAACAATGAACTTAGTTATATTGTCACCCGAAAAAGAGATTTTCACTGGCGCAGTTAAATCTGTACAAGCACCCGGTATCGATGGCGGTTTCCAACTTCTTGAAAACCACGCTGCTATGGTCTCTGCACTCGGCAAAGGAGTAGTAAATATTGTAACTGAAAAAGGCGATAAATTGTCCTATTCCGTTAATGGCGGATTTTTAGAAACCTTGAATAACGAAGTAGCATTACTCGTTTCAGGCGTTACGGAAGGATAATTTCTTTTGATTCTTTTTTAAAATAGTAATCCCGAACATAGCAAATTGCCGTGTTCGGGATTTTTTTATTTACTACAAATATTTACATTATTCGCGTTACAATTACAAATTCGTCACTTCCACTGTAAATTCATACTTTTCGTACTTCCCGTAATCCTCACAAGATTGTATATTCGTTTTTACAAAACGAATGATCTTTGTCCCAATGGTATCGCTAAAATTCAAATTAACAGGACTGGAATTAGTAGTTAGCGTAATGTTTTTATCCACACCTGGCATTTGAACGTTCATCGTTACATCAATCGCTCCTTCCCAAATACAATCAATCAAACAAGGGCAACGGTATTCGTTAGCTTCTTTAATACAAATCGTAGTATTGTGGTCTGTAAAAGTGGCGCAATCTTGCCATTTAATAGTTGCGGTATTTCCGCTTAACTCATTTAAGTTGGTGTCCTCGTCTTTTTTACATTGGAATGCGCAGGTAAGTGTAAACAGCGCAAACATGATTAAAAATAGTTTGTTCATAGTATAATGTGTTTTAGAAAAATATTCAATTCATTGAACAGTATTACGCAAAAGGGTGAATAATAGTTGGGTAGTAGCACCACTAATAGCATTTACGTTAATAAAATAGGGGTATATTTTTCACCATCTTGTTTCGTAACGAAAAAAATGCCGTCCTTTGCAATAAATAAAAGCACACATGTCAAAAGCAGCACTCTTTATCCTCGATGGCTGGGGACTAGGCCCAAAACCTTCCTCCGATGCTATCGCCAATGCAAAAACGCCGTATTTCCATTCCTTAATGGCCAACTACCCACATAGCACCCTCGTCACTTATGGCGAAGATGTGGGCTTACCCGAAGGACAAATGGGCAATTCCGAAGTAGGACACCTTAATATTGGTGCTGGACGCATCGTTTGGCAAGAACTCGCCCGTATCAATAAAGCGATTCGGGATGGATCATTTAGCGATAATGAAGTATTAGCAGCTGCTTTCCAACACGCACGCGACAATAAAGTAGGGCTGCATTTTATGGGGCTTGTATCGGATGGTGGCGTACATTCGCATATCAGGCATTTGGAAGAATTGTGTAGTATGACCTCAAAGTATGGGGTAGAAAAAGCCTATATCCACGCCTTTACGGATGGTCGCGACTGTGACCCGAAGAGCGGATTGGGTTTTATCGAACAATTACTTGATGCCACAAAAGATCAACCAGTGGAATTGGCTACCATTATTGGCCGCTATTACGCTATGGATCGCGACAAACGCTGGGAACGCGTTAAAATCGCTTATGATTTGATGGTTTTTGGAGAAGGGGAAGTCGAAACATCTCCATTGGAAGCCATACAACAACAGTATGATGCAGGTATTACGGATGAGTTCTTACCCGCAATGGTCGTCACCCGCGAGGGTATGATACAACCAGATGATGTCGTGATTGCCTTTAATTTCCGTACCGACCGCTGCCGCGAAATTTCACAAGTACTCACACAACAGGATATGCCAGAATATGATATGCAGGCATTATCGCTGTATTATGTGACAATGACGCGCTATGATGAAACATTTCACGATGTAAAAGTAGTGTATGAAAAAGATGATATTTCCCTCACCATGGGCGAAGTACTCGAAAATGCAGGCAAAACACAGGTACGCATAGCCGAAACAGAAAAATATCCACACGTTACTTTCTTTTTCTCAGGAGGCCGCGAGGTCCCTTTTGAGGGCGAACGCCGCTTGATGGTTCCATCTGCCAAAGTGGCTACTTATGACCTTCAACCTGAAATGAGTGCCCTAGAAATTACCGAAGCAATTATGAAGGATATCAAGGAAATGACACCCGATTTTATCTGCCTTAATTTTGCTAATGCTGATATGGTAGGCCATACCGGCGTATTTTCCGCAGCCATTAAAGCCGCAGAAACCGTCGATCAATGTATGGCTCAAATTGTGCCGCTGGCAATAGAAAACGGTTACGATTGTATCGTCATTGCCGACCATGGTAATTCCGATTATATGATTAACGAAGATGGATCGCCCAATACCGCCCATACAATGAATCCTGTTCCTTGCATTGTAGTAAGCAATAAAGGCATAAAAAGTGTAAAAAATGGCCGATTAGCCGATGTGGCGCCTACGCTATTGGATCTAATGGGCGTACAAGCACCGCCCGAAATGACGGGGGAATCATTGGTGACTTATAATTAGTGCGGATAGAGGCGAATAGAAAATACTTTTATGGCATGAAGCAGGGTTTTCTTATAAAAGGTGCAGCGCACCGTAATATTTGTAGCAATGGTGATATATGCGCGTTTTGAAGGTGCAGCACACCGCAATATTAAATTTAATGTTACGGTGCGCTGCACCTTCAATCGTAATTTTGTCGATTTTTGCTGCAAATATTACAGTGCGCTGCACCTAAAATTTTTATAAGAAAGCCCTATGGCATGAAGTATTTCTTATTCGCCTCTATATTTTCCACCTAAAATATCGGCAGCAGATGATTTAAGGCTAATATCATCTAGTAGCAATGCTTCCTGTAGTATTTCAACAAATTTGGCTTCTTTTTGGAGAAAATCGGCCATATCGAAAAAGGTAATCCCCATGATGGCAGCACGATCTTTTTTATCGAGTAGCCCATGTTCGTTCGAAAGCATTGGCCCACGGTAGAAACATACCTCTACACCTGCTTTTTTGCGGACTTTCCCGATATAACAAACCCATGATTTACGGGTATAAAAAGCAGTGTTGTACTTCACTGATTCTTGTAATTGGCTATCCGAACTCAGTATAGTTGCTTGGATCATATAGAGCATTTCCAAGAGCGTTGGTTCCTGTTGCTCGTAAAACTCATTTACGTTGAAATATTTTGGCATGTTTTATAAGTCAAATAAGTAGGTGTTTCTTATGTAGAGAACGATGGAATTTACATCTTTCAGTCATCTTCCACAAACAATAACGTTAAATCTCTAAAAATTCCGAAATAGCGGCGTAACTTTGCCTCATATTAAAGGTCTAAGCCCTTTCATTAATTATACAATTATGACAAGTATCACATTATTTACGCTGCTATTTCTCGGTAACTTGGGAGCTACTGAGTTTATGCTCATTTTCTTGGTTGTTCTACTCCTTTTTGGTGGCCAAAAAATACCTGAACTCATGCGCGGCCTTGGTCGTGGTATCCGTGAGTTTAACAATGCCAAAAATTCTGTTGAAGACGAAATCCGTCAGGGTATGCGCGACGCAGAAAAAGATAAGATTGGGAAGTAATATTTCTGAATTAACCATTGGACACTTAGAAATTCTAAATGTTCAATGGTTAACCCCTACCCCTTACTTTACCATAAATTCTATGGACGACCCATAAAACACTTTATGCGTCGCTTTTATAAAATCGGTGTCCTTGCACTCGTAAATATTTACAAACTGCTGTGGGTTACGATCCGCTAAAGGAAACCAACTGCTTTGGATTTGTACCATCAAACGATGTCCTTTTTGGAAGGTATGTGCAATATCGGGCAAAGTAAATTTTACCTGTGTAGGTTGATTTGGCACAAATGCCTCCGGAAATTCAAAACTATTCCTGTAGCGTCCCCTCATAATTTCGCCCCGAACCAACATTTGGTAGCCGCCCATTGGCAAACCATTATCGACGGTTGACAAGGTATCGGGAAATACATCTATTATTTTGACCACCCAGTCGGCATCTGTGCCTGTGGTACTTACCAATAAATTTGCAACAACCGCCCCAGTCATGGTCATATCTGCTTGCAATACAGGTGTTGCATACGTGAGTACATCGGGTCGGCGGGCCGCAAATCGTTGATCGTCAATCATATATTCTTTTGTCCTTTTCAGGTGAATATCCTCGGTATATGGGACAGGTTTTGAAGGATCACTCATAAATGCATCAAAAGATACTCCCCCCTCTTCTGCCAAAGACGTATTGCTCAATAAACCATTGGATTGTAAATAAAAAGATTTAGCCTTTGCTTCCGCCGGTGGCCATTGGCTATAGTTGGTCCATTTATTTGTACCTGTTTCAAAAATCGTAGCATCGTTCAAATTGGGCGCACCTTTCCCTTTTAAATGGTATTCAAAAAACGGAAATTCAATCTCTTTGGCGTAATAATCGCTTGTTTTTGCGTCAAATTTAACATGGCCAAGGCGGTCACCTGCGCCACGAGCCCAACCACCATGCACCCAAGGCCCCATTACAATACGGTTAGAAACGGTTGGTTTATTCTGTTTTTCGATGGTTTTGTACAATTGCCAAGCACCATAACAGTCCTCCGCATCAAATAATCCACCCACCACCATTACGGCAGGCTGCACATCTTTCAAATGTGGTTGTGGTGTACGTGCGCGCCACCAATCATCGTAGTTGGGGTGCGCCACTAAATCATTCCAAAAAGGGACTTTCCCTTTCAAATATCGCTCATTATAGTTGCGCAAAGCACCTGCTTTTAGGTAAAAATCATAGTTATCGGGGGTATTCCAGTCTCCAAAACCGGGTTGTCCATTAGTGGTAGGTTGAGGACGTGGCAACCCAAACCCAGAATAAAATGAAAACGCATCCATCACAAAAAACGCGCCATTGTGGTGAAAATCATCGCCTATAAACCAATCCGTTACAGGAGCTTGTGGTGATACCGCCTTGATCGCCGAATGATTGGCTAAAATAGCCATTGTGGCGTAAAAACCAGGGTATGAAATGCCATAAACACCGACATTGCCATTATCATTACTCAAATTAGCCAATAGCCAATCTACAGTGTCGTAAGTATCGGTAGATTCATCTACAGAAATAGGGGCAGTAGCGGGTACTTCATTATTACCTTTTTTCTTTTTTTCCACTTTTACAGGTGCTGCAACAACAGGTTTAGGCAAAAATGGCTTTACATCGACAAAATCGCCTTCACTCATATATTTCCCTCTTACATCCTGAAAAACAAATATATAACCAGACTCCGCCAAGTTCATGTTTTGGAAAGTTGTTGGAAACTGATCTGTACCATAAGGTGAGCAAGAATACGGCGTACGCTTGAGTAGTATTGGATATGATTTGGTCTTGTCCTTCGGCGCATAAATGGAAGTAAACAACTTAATTCCATCGCGCATCGGTACCATAACTTCGGTTTTGGTATAATTGTCACGGATATAGGCGGTATAATCAGTGGTTTGTGCCGTAATATTGCCCGATAAGAACAACAAAACTGACAAGGCAAAATAAATGGAATGGGTAAGTCTCTGCATTTGAGTTGAATTATTTTTGAAAAACCGTAAAAACTTTAATATCCTTAAAATCCATCGCAAAGTTAACGAAAATTAGAATCCAATGCGAATAATGGGTAAGTGCACTTCGATTTTTCGTATATTCGCTTCCCCCCCGACCCTAACCAAAAACGAAGCCCCTTTGTTACATTTTTGCAACAAAGGGGCTTAAAAACTTATACCATTAAAACCTTAAAAAGATTCGCTTTATCTTGTATAAAAGCACATTATACGTTAAACCTAAAGTGCATAATATCGCCATCTCCTACTACATATTCTTTACCTTCAACGGCCATTTTACCTGCCTCTTTCACCTTAGCTTCCGAACCTAAGGTCGTGAAATCGCTAAATTTGATGACCTCAGCGCGGATAAAACCTTTTTCAAAATCCGAGTGGATAACACCAGCCGCTTCCGGTGCTTTTGCACCACGACGTACCGTCCAAGCGCGTACCTCTTTTTCGCCTGCCGTAAAATACGTGATTAAATCAAGCAAAGCATAGCAAGACCGGATCAAACGGTTTTTTCCAGGTTCTTCCAAACCCATCATTTCCAAAAACTCATTTTGCTCGTCCAGCGTTTCCATTTCTGCAATTTGCGCTTCGATACCCGCCGAAACAAGGATCACTTCTGCGTGTTCACCTGCCACCGATTTTTTGAATGCTTCTGTGTGTTTATTACCCGTTTGGATCGATCCTTCGTCCACATTGCAAACATAAAGTACGGGTTTAGAAGTCAGCAAAGAAAGGTCTTTCAACACAATACGAACGCTTTCCTCATCTAATTCTTTTAATAAGGTACGGACTTGTTTTCCTTGTTCCAAATGTGGTTTTATCAAATTAAGTACCTCCAACATTTTTATTTCGTCCTTATTGCCCATTTTGGCAGCGCGGGCCGTCTTGTCGATGCGCTTTTCAACGGTTTCCAAGTCTTTTAGCCCCAATTCAATATCAATCACCTCTTTATCACTCACGGGATCTACTGCGCCATCCACATGCACAATATTGTCATCATCAAAGCAACGTACCACGTGTACAATGGCATCCACCTCACGGATATTGGCCAAAAACTGGTTACCTAAGCCTTCACCTTGGCTTGCGCCTTTGATCAAACCTGCAATATCCAAAATTTCAACGGTCGTGGGCACTACACGCTGTGGGTTTACAATATCCGATAACTGATCTAAACGCTTGTCAGGTACAGTAATAATGCCCAAATTTGGGTCTTTTGTGGCAAATGGATAGTTCGCTGCCAAGGCTTTTGCGTTGGTCAAAGCGTTAAATAAAGTGGATTTGCCTACGTTGGGTAAGCCTACAATACCGCACTGGAGTGGCATAATGTGGATTTCAGATTTGTTGTAAAAAAAACGGGCGCAAAGATAGTAATTATTTGGGAAACGAATAAAAAATGTCGTACTTTTGCGCCCTTATGATAGACGAGCAGATTCAACCACAAGAGCAGCCGGAGCAGCCTAAACCGGCTTCTGACTATGGTGCCAGTAGTATAACGGCACTCGAAGGATTAGAGGCAGTACGCAAACGTCCAGGTATGTATATCGGCAGTACCGATATTAAAGGTTTACACCATTTGGTATGGGAAGTCGTTGATAACTCCATCGACGAGCACTTGGCCGGGCATTGTACCAATATAGACGTAATCATACACACCAATAATAGTATCACGGTCACCGATAATGGACGTGGTATTCCTACCGGTATTCACCCAAAACTCCAAAAATCTGCTTTAGAAGTAGTAATGACGGTGTTGCATGCGGGTGGTAAATTTGACAAGGACACCTATAAAGTATCTGGTGGTTTGCATGGTGTGGGTGTGTCGTGTGTGAATGCCCTTTCCATCCATTTGCGCGCTGAAGTACACCGCGAAGGCAAAGTATTTGAGCAAGAATATAGTCAAGGTAAGCCGTTGTACGATGTACGCGAAATAGGCACGACCGAAAAGCGCGGCACAGTCATCAATTTTTTGCCAGATGATACCATCTTTGAAACCGCTGAATATAAGTACGATATTCTGGCGCACCGTTTGCGTGAATTATCCTTTTTGAACAAAGGCCTAACCTTGACCCTAGTAGATGAACGCGAAAAGGACGAAGACGGTTTTAAACGTGAAACATTCCATTCTGAAGGTGGTTTGCAGGAATTTGTGCTTTGGATTGATGAGGCGAAACAACGATTAATCGAAAAGCCCATTTATATCACAGCCCGCGAAGAAGGTGTAGAAGTAGAAGTGGCCATGATGTACAATACCTCCTACTCGGAGAATGTCATGTCATTTGTTAATAATATCAGCACCCGCGATGGTGGAACACACGTGAGTGGTTTCCGCCGTGCTTTAACCCGCGAATTCAAGAAATATGGCGAAGATGGTGGCTTTTTCAAAAAAATCACCTTTGCTATCTCCGGTGAAGACTTTATGGAAGGCTTAACCGCTATTGTATCTGTAAAAGTACCAGAGCCACAGTTTAAGGGTCAAACCAAAGGCGAATTGGGCAATAGCGAGATTACAGGTATCGTATCGCGTTGTGTGGGTGATGCCTTGAAAACGTTTTTGGAAGAAAACCCGAACCAGGCGCGCCGTATCATTGACAAAGTAATTCTAGCGGCTACGGCCCGTAACGCTGCCCGTAAGGCACGCGAAATGGTACAGCGCAAGGGCGCGTTGACAGGTAGTGGTTTGCCCGGTAAACTGGCCGATTGCTCCAGCCGTATCCCCGAAGAAAGCGAAGTATTCCTTGTCGAAGGAGACTCGGCGGGTGGTACAGCCAAACAAGGGCGCAACCGTCATATCCAGGCCATCTTGCCGCTACGTGGTAAGATTCTAAACGTAGAGAAGGCGATGGAGCATAAAATCTACGAAAACGAGGAAATAAAAAATATTTTTACGGCCTTGGGCGTGAGTATTTCTGAAAATGATGAAGGGTTACGGATTCTTAATGTAGAAAAATTACGTTACCACAAAGTTGTAATTATGTGTGACGCCGATATTGATGGTAGCCACATTTCTACTTTGATCCTTACTTTCTTTTTCCGCTATATGCGCCCATTGATCGAACGTGGACACATATTTATCGCTCAACCGCCGCTTTATTTGGTGAAAAAAGGCAAAAATCAACGCTATTGCTGGAATGATAAGCAACGCAAAGAGGCTACCTTTGATTTCTCCGGTGGCCGAGAAGACGATGATTCCGTAAAAGTACAACGCTATAAGGGTCTCGGTGAAATGAACGCAGAGCAACTTTGGGAAACCACTATGGATCCCAATACCCGTATCCTCAAAATCGTTACCATTGATGATGCAGCAGAAGCAGACCGTATGTTTGCTATGCTCATGGGCGACGAGGTGCCACCACGCCGTGCGTTTATTGAGGCCAATGCCAAGTATGCACGTATTGACGCTTAGGAACGATAAAACAGACGCATGAAACAGACTACTTTTTTCAAAGAAAGTCTGTGCAAAAAAAAGTAAAAATATTTGTTGTTTTTCATCTAATCGTTGTACCTTTGCGCTCCCAAACGGGAATAAGTCAAAATATTGGGGCTAATTACCTCATTTTCAACGATTAAAAGTTATTATTTAGAATATGGCACATCATAAGTCGGCTCTAAAGCGGATTCGTCAGAACGAAAAACGTCGTTTACAGAATCGCTATTACAAAAAATCAGCGCGTACAGCAATCAAAAATTTGCGCGAACTGAAAGATGCCGGTGAGGCAGAAAAGTTTTTACCAAAAATCGTTTCTATGATCGATCGTTTGGCAAAACGCGGTACTATCCATAAGAATAAAGCGGCAAACCTCAAGAGTGGTTTGGCGAAGCACGTAAACGCGCTTTCCTCTAATTAATTCTTTCGACTTGGACTGATTGTTCAAGCCTTTAAAATATATTTTTACACGAGTCACCCCGGTTCTTCCGGTGGTGACTCGTGTTGTTTGTATATATTTACGCCCAAATTTTAAATATATCACTTATGCGCCAACTGCTACTTATTTTCTTTACCCTCGGAATTACATCCTTATTATTTGCTCAAACCTCCTTTATCCATTGCGGAAATTTAATTACGATGGAAAAGGGAGAGCCAATTACGCTTTCTAAAAAAACCGTAGTGGTGGTGGCTAATAAAATTGACCGAATTGAAGATGGTTTCCTCACAGCAACGAAAGACATAACGCTCGTGGATTTGAAAAATGCGACCGTATTACCCGGCCTCATTGACTGTCATGTGCACATCGAATGGGAGCAAAGCAAAACGACTTATACCGAAAAATTCACCCTTAACTTAGAGGATATTGCCTTCCGGTCGGCAATTTATGCCAAACGAACGCTCGATAAAGGCTTTACCACCGTTCGCGATCTGGGCGGACAAGGCGTAAATATTGCGCTGCGCAATGCCATCAACAACGGTTGGGCGGTGGGGCCAAGGATCTATACCGCCGGACGAATTTTGAGCATAACAGGTGGCCACGGCGATGGTACTACAGGCGCTAGACACGATTTGTTCGATCCGCCACCCAATGCCGAAGATGGTATCGCCGATGGCCCTGATGCTTGCCGCACCGCCGTTCGCACTCAATTCAAACGCGGTGCTGATTGTATCAAAGTATGTGCTACAGGTGGTGTTATTAGCCTGGCACGCGATGGTAGTCTGCCACATTATGCCTACGATGAACTCGAAACGATTGTACAAACCGCACGCGACTTGGGTATGCCCGTAGCCGCGCATGCGCATGGAGACGAAGGTATCCGCCGCGCCATTCTAGCGGGTGTGAATAGCATTGAACATGGTACCTATATGTCGGATTCTACGATGGATTTGATGATTAGCCATAAAACCTGGTATGTACCTACTTTAACCGCAGCATGGGCGGTGGCCGATAGTGCTCGTTTGTCCAAAGGTTTTTTCCCCGAAGTAGTCCGTTTAAAAGCCTTGGAAATAGGCCCCAAAATAGAAGGAACGCTAAAACGTGCTTATAAAAAAGGCGTTCCCATCGTTTTTGGAACAGATGCTGGTGTGTATCCACATGGCAAAAACAATTTAGAATTTGCCTTTATGGCTCGCGCAGGCATGAGCAATAGGGATATTCTGCGTTCTGCGACCGTTAATGCCGCCAGTTTATTGGGTTGGAGCGATAAAATAGGAACAATCGAAAAAGGAAAATTTGCGGATATGATTGCCGTGGAAAACGACCCTATGGTGGACATGAAGACGATGGAAAAGGTGATTTGGGTGATGAAGGATGGGAAGGTGATCGGGAATTGAGGTCTGCTTGGTAGTTACAATGTAATTGGTCAGTATTGCCAATGCCCAAGTATTCAATATGGTGGGGCAATTAATCACCGAGCAACCGTTCAACGGTGGCGGTGCGCAATCAATTGCTACTCAGCAATGGCCTCGTGGCATGTACCTGGTGGTTATTGAAAATAGTTTTGGCAAAAATATCGCACAACAAAAAATCATCAAATAATGCCAAGGTTTTATTGACAACGATACTATGTACCGTTCTTTTAGGCAACCCAAAAGAACGGTATATATCAAAAAAACCCAACCCACTGATCACCAGCGAGTTGGGCTTAAATATTTAAACAAGGTTTATTCGTATTTCAAAAAAGAAACGCAGCAGATGAAATAAAACAAATTACACCATCTTCAAAAACCTCATTGGTTGTGTTATTAGGCTTTCACAGAACCTTTAGCCTTCTCAATTACTGCTTTAGCAATTGCATCCGGTGCTGCTGCGTAGTGTAAGAATTCCATTGTAGAAGCAGCACGACCAGAAGTAAGGGTACGCAACTGCGTTACATAACCAAACATTTCTGCCAATGGCACCTCAGCGTGGATAGCCACTGCACCACCCATACGTGATTCCTGTCCTTTCGGAAGGCCACGACGACGGTTCATATCACCAATTACTGGACCTACATACTCTTCAGGCGTGATGATTTCGATTTTCATAATCGGCTCCATCAATTGTGGCTTACAGCCAGGTGCCGCAGCGCGGAAACCTTCTTTTGCGCACAATTCAAAGGCAATCGGCTTAGAGTCAACTGCGTGCATACCACCATCGGTTACGCGCACTTTCATCGAGTCGATGTTGTAACCTGCAAGGATACCATTGTTCATCATCTGCGTAAAACCATCAGTGATTGGTTTTATGTAGTTTTTGTCGATAGCACCACCCACGATAGCCCACTCGAATTGCAATTTTTTCTTGCCACTCTTAAAGTCATCGCTTTCAAGGAAAGATTCGTCTGCTGGTCCGAGTGTGAACTCCATATCAGCGAAGAGACCAGAACCACCAGATTGCTTTTTCAAACGCTCGCGGTGCTCAACGGTTTTCGTCAAAGCCTCTTTATAGTTTACTTGTGGTGCGCCTTGGTTACATTCTACCTTGAACTCGCGGCGAAGGCGGTCAATGATGATTTCGAGGTGCAACTCACCCATACCGCTAATAACGGTTTGGTTGGTATCTTCGTCAAAACGAACGCGGAACGTTGGATCTTCTTCGGCCAATTTGTTCAAAGACATACCCAATTTGTCCATATCCTTTTGGGTTTTTGGCTCAATTGCCAAACCGATTACCGGCTCAGGGAAAACCATAGACTCCAGAACGATCGGTTTGCCCACTTCGCAGAGGGTATCACCAGTACGGATATCCTTAAAACCAACTGCTGCACAAATATCACCTGCTTCAACAGAGTCCATCTGGAGTTGTTTGTTGGCGTGCATTTGGTACAAACGGCTGATACGTTCTTTATCACCTGTACGGGTGTTCAAAACGTAAGAACCAGCATCTAACCTACCTGAATAAACGCGTATAAAACACAAACGACCTACGAAAGGATCCGTTGCAATTTTGAACGCAAGGGCAGTAAATGGCTCATCAACAGATGGAGCGCGACTTAATTCCTCTTCTGTATCCGGGTGTGTACCTTTTACTGCTTCGATGTCCAATGGGCAAGGAAGGTAATAACATACAGCATCCAAGCACGCTTGAACACCTTTGTTTTTGAAGGCAGAACCGCACATAACAGGCGTCATTTTCATGTCGCATACAGCAGCACGAATAGCGGCACGCATTTCATCAACGGTGATGCTATTTGGGTCTTCGAAGAATTTCTCGAGGAGCTTGTCGTCATAAGCGGCCACTTCTTCCACCAATTTCTGGCGGTATTCGGCTGCTATTTCAACAAGATCAGCAGGAATTTCGATTTCCTTAAAGGTCATGCCTTGATCGTGTTCGTTCCAAACGATCGCTTGGTTCGTAACAAGGTCAACTACGCCCATAAAATTATGTTCGTTACCGATTGGCACTTGCAATGGAATTGCATTAGCACCCAATTTCG
>JAAFHO010000160.1 GCA_013297575.1 Chitinophagales bacterium | reverse complement strand
CCTTGGTTATGCACTCGTATTTAATGCCTTACTACGTGTGCTATTTGCGTGGACTGGACTGTTGCTGGTAGCCGATAAAGGGGAAAAACGCTATTGGATACAGGTTATTTTACTCACCATCTGGTTGAAAATCAATATGATGGATGTGCTGCTTTTTGCTACGGTGGCGCATACCGCTTTTTTGGCCAATACTGCAACGAATAACATAAAATGGGCATGGCTCGCTGCTGCAGCCGTACTCACTACAATTGGCCTTTACACCAAAACTGTAATTGGTTTACCTGCGGCGATGCTGTTTGGAATGGCAATTTGGCTCAATTTTGGCAGCACTCAACAATGGCTCAAATTGGGATTAGGTATCCTGTTCCTACCTATTTTAATGGTTATAGGTTGGTTGCTGTTTTTTGGCAACTTAGGTGGTTTTGGTACGATGCTCATGGCCACGGTTTGGTTAACCTTGGGCAATTCTGCCGCAGTATGCCATTATCCCGATAATAATTTCATCTTTTTAGGCGTGTTTTGGTGTGGATGGTTGGCGTGGCCATTTTTCACAAAAGACCGTTATGCGTGGTGGTTGCTCTTATTGCCCGTTTTCGCTTTTTGGAAATACGGTATTTCAAGAGAAGATATTTGGCATATCGATGCCAGTTTTCGGATGTATTTATGGGCATTTTCGGTCTTGTTATTATTGACTACCTCCCTTCGATGGTATCATTTTACGGTGGCAACGGTGGCATTGATTTGCTTCTTTCTTAATTTGCGTAATGCAGAAGGCTGGAATCCTTACGAATGGCGTGGCACAGGCTGGCGCAATGGTCTTGATTGGCTGTTGCATTTTGACGAAAAGCAAAAATTAGCGTTGGAGGCTGGTATCAAACGCCTCCAACCGCATGTACTCCCCGATTCCGTTCGACAAATCATCGGTAATAGCACGGTAGATGTTTTTCCGTGGCATTATTCTTACGCTGCCGCCAACCAATTGAACCTGCTGCCTCGGCACATCCCGCAGAGTTATGCTGCTTACCATCCTTGGCTCGATCAATTAGATGCCAAAAATGACGATCCTAAACCCGATTTTATCATTTTCCATTTAAAATCATACGAAGAAAGTGGACAACTGATGGGTATTGATGATCGTTATATTTTGCAAGACGCTCCGCAAACGTTACTACATATCATAGACCATTACAAAGTGCGTGTACGCCATCCAAAGTTTTTGTTATTGGAAAAAACCAGTGGTCATCACCTTGGCGAACGAAAAACAATGCCATTTACAGCGGGTTGGAAGGATCGTCTGCCTGCACAAAATGGCATTGTATATTTGAAGGCTAAATTTGATAAAACATTATCAGGACGCATCAAATCGCTTTTTTACAAAGACGATCCTGTGCTGGCTGATCTACAATTTGGGAGCATTACCCGACGTATCAAAATTGTTCCGGCATTGGCTGCCACAGGTTGCTGGATCGCGCCTTGGCTCGAATTACCTAGCAATAACAACGAACCCTATCGCCTACCCGATGATATTCGTTTCTTTTTCCCGCAAGGCGCATCTTGGACGATAGATAGTAGCGCATTTCAACTGGAATGGATTGAAGTAGATACGATATCCGGTTGGATGCCTAAAAAACAACCCGTTCGCATTTCCACGCTTTGGCAATCCAATGATGAAGTTGCCACGGTGGCTTCCGAAGGCTATTCTCCCGGTTGGACGCAGCGTTTTGAGCAATCAGATAGTACCAATAGGGTATTTGAAGCATCTGTAAAGATTAAAGCACCACACAATATAGGTTGTTGCCAATTAATACTTGCCGTAACGGATGCCAATGGGCAAACAGCGCATTATGCTGCTAATGAATATTGCCCAATGGGAGTCGGGGCGCATGATTTTTGGCCCGTGGGATTACGGACAGTTTTACCAAAAGATATTGCAGCGCCGTTTACGGTTAAGGTGTATGTTTGGAATACAGGGAAAAAGGCGATTTTGGTACAGGATTTAAAAGGGCGATACGGAATATAAGTATTTGGACACAATAAATATTACAGTAGCATCGTGTTTACTTCGTACTTTTGCGCGCTTTGGTACTAAGTACACTACAAAATAAAATTAAAACAAAAATACATGAAAAAATATAGCATTATAGTTGCCTCCATTGTTTTCTTCACCTTAGCGTCGTTTACACCGCAACCTACGATCAAACTTGCATTGCTCAAATATGCAGGCGGTGGCGACTGGTACAATGACGTTAATTCGCTCAAAAATCTAGCGAAGTTTTGTAACGATAATATCAAAACGAATTTTGACGGGGAATATGCAACAGTAGAACCCGGAAGTGCTGAAATATTTAACCACCCAATTGTATATGCAACGGGGCACGGCAATATGCTTTTTAGTGAAATAGAGGCCAAAAACCTGCGTACATACTTGGAAGCAGGCGGTTTTTTGATCTTAAACGACGATTTCGGTCTTGATCCATTTGTGCGTCCAGCCATGAAAAAGGTATTTCCAGAATTGGATTTTGTTGAACTGCCTTTTGCGCACCCTATTTACCACCAAAAATACGATTTCAAAAACGGAATGCCAAAAATTCACGAACACGATGGCAAACCCGCGCAAGGTTTTGGCTTGATCTGGCAAGGTCGGCTGGTGTGTTTTTACAATTTTGAAACCGATCTTGGTGACGGCTGGGACGATGTGCACAAAGACCCGATCGAACTCCGCACCAAAGCACTCCAAATGGGTGCCAATATTGTGCAATATGTATTTGGTCAATAACCTATCAACGTTCCCAGCAAATAACTCATGCTCTTTGTAGTCCCAACGCCTATTGGCAACCTAGAAGATATCACATTACGTGCCTTGCGCATCCTTAAAGAAGTGTCCGTAGTGTATGCAGAGGATACCCGTACTACAAGGCGGCTATTCGATCATTATGGTATTACAACCCCGTTGCGCGCCTTCCATGCGCATAATGAGCATACTGTGGTGGAGCGGATCGCCGATGAAATTGGGGCAGGCACTACCGTTGCGTTGGTGAGTGACGCGGGTACACCAGCCATTAGTGATCCAGGGTTTTTACTCGTACGCGCTTGCGTGCGGCGCGACATTCGGGTGGAATGCTTGCCCGGTGCAACGGCTTTTGTGCCAGCCTTGGTGGCTTCGGGTTTACCGAGTGATTCGTTTCATTTTGATGGTTTTTTGCCCCATAAAAAAGGCAGACAAACGCGGTTGCGCTACTTGGCATCACTGCCGCATACCTTTATTTTATACGAGTCTCCATACAGATTGATCAAATGTTTGGAAGAATTAGAGATCGTTTGTGGCGTTGATCGCGTGGCGTGTGTAGCGCGGGAATTATCCAAAAAATTTGAAGAGGTAAAAACAGCAACTTTAGCAGAATTGAAGACGCATTTTAGCGCGAAAGAAATTAAAGGCGAAATTGTAGTAGTGGTGCAAGGTGCAGAAGAAGTGAAAAAGCCAAAGAAGGAATCGTTATAGGGCGTTTTCCAAATTGCAGTACTCTTAGGAACGGTGTTGGAATAAAGGTACCGATTGATGCACATCTTTTGCCTCATACTCCCTCTTTTTCTACTTAAATAGGTAAGGCTTTCGCGCAAAAAAACAGAAAACCTGAGACCAAAATCTGAAGCCTGAATTTGTACCTTTATTCCAACATCGTTCCTTAGCACAATGGGCAACCGACATCATACCATTTTGCATCACTATTTCTTATGAATAGATCTTTTATTTTTACTGCCCTTTTGTTGATCCCTACATTGCTATTGTCGCAAATATCCCTCAGAGGCCGAGTGGTGGCCAATGATGGCGAACCCTTGGCATTTGTGAGTATTATTGCACAAGCAGATGATAAAAAAGTAGCATTTTCCGATATTGAAGGCGGTTTTTCCTTGCCAATAAAAGGCCGTTTACAATCTTTGACGTTCCGTTATGTTGGTTTTCAGGAATTAATTTTAACCACTAAAGAATTCAACCAACTCAATCTTCAACAACTTGATATTGTATTAAACCCGACAAATAATGCCTTAAATACGGTAGATATTATCGCGGGTGAAAACCCCGCCGATATCCTGATGCGCAAGGTAATCGCTAATCGGCACCGTAATAATCCTGAACGCAATAATTCTTATATCTGCAAAACCTATAACAAGGTATCCTTGGATGCCTTGCCCAACCGTGCTATTTTTGAAAAAAAAGCCCAAAAAGAAAAGGAAATCAGGGGATTTGAGCAAACCGAGCGCATGATGCAGCAACGCCACCTGTTTTTTATGGAAAGTGTAACGGAGCGTAGTTTTTTAGCCCCCAATTTGACCCAAGAAAAAGTATTGCTCAATCGTGTAAGTGGCTTTCAGGATGCAGCACTGGTTACGGTTGCAAATGCCGTTCAACCCTTTACTTTTTATGGCGATTTTTTGCCTATTATGGATAAGAAATTTGTGAATCCGGTAAGTCCAGGAAGCACCAAATTGTATTATTTTAGTTTGGAAGATACACTTTTTACGGATAACGATACTGTGTGGGTACTCCGTTTCAAGCCTCGAAAAGGGAAGGTATTTATGGCGCTTAAAGGCACTTTGCATATCAATTCAAAGTATTATGCGGTGCAAAATGTGATCGCGAACCCAGCATTTGGCAACGAAAACCTTAATATGACCTTGGAACAGGCATATACTTTTGTGCAGACTGTAGGCGATACAGGCCAATGGTTTCCACAACAACTAAATTTTGAATTACTGGCCGCAAGGTATCCTGCACCAGAAATGGGCGTAAGAGCCACCGGACATAGTTTTATTTCAGAGGTACAGCCATTTGCGCAACTAAAAACCAAAGATTTTAACCCAGAACAACCCTTAACGATCCAGAAAAATGCTACTACACGCGATTCCATAGCATGGCTGCCTTGGCGTAAAAACTTGCCCATGTCAGAACGAGAACGCAATACCTATTTGAGTATCGACAGTATCGGCACGGTCAAGAAATTTGATCGTTGGGCAAAAATAATTAGTGCCTTAAGTACGGGTGTGTGGCCTTTGTATCCAGGGGTTGGACTGCAATTGGGCAGTCTCATACGCTTAAACGATTATGAGGGTGTTCGTCTTGGGGTAGGTTTTACCAATGCCCAACACCGCCCATTAGAATTATCCAAAAAATATGAATGGGGCGTGGGTACAGGATGGGGTTTTCGAGATCAACAACTAAAATACAATAGTTATGCCCTGTGGCGTATTCATAGGGGCTGGCAAACCCAGTTACGCTTTGATGTTATGCGGGATTTGCTGGAACCTGGCGCACCTTATGAATTTAATACGGGCAATTTTTTCAATAGAGGTCTCTACGCACAACGGATGGACTTAGCCCTTGATGCATCAGTTCGTTTTTCTACCCGAATTGGTAAGGTGCTTACGACCTCTTTAACTGCCCGACAGCAAGCACTACGGCCTTCTGGTTATGCATATGCTTATCAAAAAGACGAGAATACGCCTGTTTTGGGCACGTTTCAATTTAAGGAAGTCACTGCTGTTGCGCGATTGGCTTATGGAGAGCAGTTACGGTCTTTTCTGGGCAATAATACCACGGTGCAGCGTTGGCCAGTGGTTGAACTAGCCTCTACCATTAGTGTTGGGGCGCACAAATACCAGCGTTATTTAGCATCTGTTTATCAATCAGTTTTTATTCCGCGACTGGGTTATTGCCAGTGGCGTATAGAAGCGGGTATAGCCAAAGGTAACACGCCATTGGCTAAATTATTCACCTTGAACCAAAATGCAGGAGCATACTCGTCATTTGCTGTGGGGCAGACGTTTCAAGCACTGCCAGATACCTTATTCCTGCACGACAAATTTGTAAATTTTTTCTTTGAACAAGAAATTGGCCCTGTACTTTACCAACGGAAATACTCGTCTCCGTTCCTTTCTGTTATTCATAATATGGCGCAAGGCGCACTCAGCAACCCTATACAGCACAAGCAAATTGGGTTTCTTTCCATGAACCAACTTTACCTAGAGTCGGGGCTGCGCTTGGACAATTTAGCGCGGTTCAATTATGCTAATTTTGGGTGGTTAGGCATTGGTGGCGCATTGTTTTATCGTTGGGGGGCATTTGCCAGTAAAAGTTGGAAGGACAATGTTTCACCTCGATTGTCCATTAAATTTACCCTATAAACTATTGTATTTGAAGTGTTAAAGACGGACTTTAACATTTTTCGACTATTTCAAGCGCAGTACATACGCAAACGACTTGTATTGTCGTTTAATATTATTGAGACAAATAATTGTTTCACTTTTATTTTTTTCCCACTAACAGATTTTTCATAATCAAAGCCCGATCGAACAGCTATGTCAAATACCAACTATAAAATTTTGCTGGTAGAAGATGACCAAAATTTTGGCGATGTACTTCGCTCTTATCTCGAAATGCACGATTACAGTGTTACTTTAGCCACCGATGGTGTATTAGGGATTGAAGCATTTAAAAAGAGTCCATACGACCTTTGTATTTTTGATGTCATGATGCCCCGAAAAGACGGATTTACCTTGGCCAAGGAAGTACGTGAACGCAACCAAGAGGTGCCCATTATTTTCCTTACGGCCAAAACAATGAAAGAGGATGTCCTCAATGGCTTTAAAATGGGAGCCGATGATTATATTCCGAAACCATTTAATTCCGAAGAATTGTTGTACCGTATTCAGGCTATCCTGAAACGCTCTGCAAAAGCACCAGATCCGCGCGACGAACAACGTGAATTTGCTTTTGGCAAGTACCACTTTAACTATACTTTACGGATTCTTACCTTTAATGGCCCCGTAAAAGATGGAGAAGAACACCAATGGAAACTCAGTCCGAAAGAAGCAGAATTACTCAAATTATTCTGCAAATACCTCAACGATGTAATGCCACGTTCGGAAGCATTGACTAAAATATGGAACGACGATAACTATTTCACGGCTCGTTCTATGGATGTTTTTGTAACAAAATTACGCAAATACCTCTCTAAAGACCCTGCTATCGAGATCGCTAATATTCATGGTAATGGGTTTAGGCTTTTGGTAAAGGATATGGTACGCTAGCCTCGGTCGGCTTCGCTCGGTAACCGGATTCGTGCATTAATTACCGCTTTGATTTGTTTTCAATATCCAAGTAATTGGATAAGCGAAGAAGGATCAAAGTGAGTAAGCGAAGAGTGTACGGTAGCCTCGGCTTCGCTCGGCTACCAAATCCTTCTTCGCTTACTCATTCGGGTTCGTTTTCAATATCCAAGTAATTGAATCAAAGCGACAGAGCGAAGAGTACACGGTAACTGAGCGAAGCCGAAGTTACCACTCGGATTCGGTTTAATTACCCAAATAATTGGATAAGCAAGAAAAATCAAAATGGATAAGCGAAGAGCACGCGGTAACTGAGCGCAGCCGAAGTTACGAGATACAAAAAAAGTCCCAATTTTATGAAAAATTGGGACTTTTTTTTTAATATTTCTTATCCATACTTCTATTTAGGCACATTAGATGGATTCAGCAAATCGTAGAACTGATCCAATCTTGGCAGAATAATAATCCTTGTACGTCGATTAGCAGCGCGACCTGCCTCTGTATCATTAGATGCGAGTGTGTTGTATTCCCCACGCCCTGCTGCAATCAAGCGATTGGGATTTATTTTGTACTGCTTTTGCAATACCCGTACTACAGAAGTAGCACGTTTTACACTCAGATCCCAGTTATCATCGAAGCAGGGGCTACTGATGGGTACATTATCGGTATAGCCTTCTACCATTACCTCTAAATCGGGGCGAGATTCGATAATTTGAGCAATTTTACCCAATACTTCCTGAGCACGCGGAGTGAGGTTAGCACTACCAGTTTGGTACAACATTTTATCAGAAAGGTTGACAAAAACGACGGTTTTATCGACTTTTACCTCTACGTCTTTATCGTCGATACCTTGATTGAGTACACTTTTAAGGTTGATGGCTAAGGCTAGATTGATCGAATCGGCGCGGGTTTTAGCATTCTGCAGGAGAATAAGATATTTATCTTTGCGCTCCAATTGAGAAAGGGTTTCCTTGATATTTTCATTGGCTGATTTGTTAAGGGTGGTTAGATCACCCACTTGACTGAGTTGCTTATCGCGTAGTAATTTATAATCTTCTACCTGTTTTTGCAGGTAATCCACTTGTTCTTCCCTGATTTTAAGGGTACTTTGCCCGTTGATATAATCTTGTTTAAAACGATCTTTTTCCTGCTCGCAAGCAGAAAGCCTATTCATATAATCGTTTAGGCTTACACCGCATTTGCCTAGATCTTTATTGGCAGCATCTAGTTCGGTTTTTAGGGTCGTAAGTTCGGTTTTTAGGGTCGTAAATTTCTTCTTGCTCACACAAGAGGATATCGAAGTGCCGAGGATAATAATGAGTACTAATTTTAGGATTGTTGGCATATTTTGCTTGTTGTTTAGAAAATAAATAGACCTGAACAAAACGATGCAATGTACAAAAAATTATACATTGCATGGCCAGAATCAGGGTGCAAATATATCTCAAGCCAACCAAAACTAAGACATTATTTTTAGGTCAATGCACCTAGTTTAAGAAAGATTACGGTAAGATATAACACACATATCGTTGTTTTTTACAAGTAAATGGCAATGCTTTGGCTAAATGGATACTGATATAGATTATAATAGTGACCACTTGGGGCATAATACCCACTTACGTCCTGGTCATCCCATCCAATACCTTCAATAAATGCGGCATTCTATATGGCCCATACATACTTTCTATCCAAGCCGCAGCGGTTGCAAGTTGTATACCTATACTACTGACATACAATGGATGGGTACTTTCACCACGTTTTACTTCAATAACATTCAAATGATTATCATGGAAACTGGTTTTTGCCACTCCTATTACTGGAATACGCCCACCTAATGCATCGTAGAGGTGCGCTCCCAAACCCATCTTTCCAAGATCATCCAAAAACACGTAACCATCGACGATAATAGCATCTAATTGTGCCAAATCGCAATGCTCCAGCATCGCCATGATACACGGTAGTTCGCGTTTATAAAAAGCACCCGGTTCATATTCGGCTACATCGGGAATATGTACCTCAATGGTATTCATAGGTACTTGATCGTCCCAATTTTGGAACAATATGCCGACCGCCTTCGCCGTATTGTCAGGGTTGTAATAGGTATCCGTTGCAAGAAACATAGGAAAGAAAAACGATTATTTGTGGAAAAAGTTCCGCTGTGCTTGTTTTCTAATATTGGCGAGATGAGAACGTGGAACTACTCGGACTAAAACTGCGTTTTGGGAGGCAATGACTTTTAAAATTAAAAACATGGACAAAAACGAACTTAAAAACCGCTCCAAATTTATCTCCAAAGTACTCCGGCATAACCCGGAAATGATTGATATTCAACTTGATACACAAGGATGGGTCAATATTGATATACTTTTGGCAAAAATTGCCCAAAAAGGCCCCGCTTATCTCCAACCACTCGATCGCACAATCCTAGCCGAAGTCGTTGCCGAAAACGACAAACGACGCTTTGCCATCAGTGAAGAC
>JAAFHO010000158.1 GCA_013297575.1 Chitinophagales bacterium | reverse complement strand
ATCAAAACCCGCCTTGCACCCACACCATCGGGCTATCTGCATGCGGGTAATGCGATCAACTTTATTATCAATACGGTAGTGGCCAAAAGCCGCTCAGGAGGTCGCGTGCTACTCCGTATTGATGATATAGATGCGGATCGGAAAAGACCGGAATATGTCGAGGATATTTTTAGAACATTGGAGTGGTTGGGTATTGAATGGGATGAAGGGCCGAGTGGTCCCGATGATTTTGAGCAAAACTGGTCGCAATGGAAGCGAATAGATCAATATGAAGCGTTTTTAGCCGTTTTACGCGATAAAAACATGGTTTTCCCTTGTCAGAAATCGAGAAAAGACTTGTTGCCTTTTAACGGTGGTTATCCTGAATCTTTTAAACATCAACCGATTGGATTGCTCGACACAGATACCGCTTGGCGTGCAGATACGCCTGAGGATTGTCCGCTTCCCTGTTTTATTGTGCGCCGCCGCGATGGTAAACCTGCGTACCATGTGGCCAGTATTTGCGATGATGTATATTTTTCCATTACCGATATTGTACGAGGGGAAGATTTGAAAGATACTTCTTCTATTCAGCAATGGTTGGCCCAATCTGCGGGTTACCATACCTTCCAGCAAATCGCCATTAGCCACCATCCGTTACTCCAAGATGCATTCGGCGCAAAGTTGTCGAAGTCGGCAGGTTCGGGTGCTATTCGGGATTTGGGCGATATTAAAGCAGAAAAAGCAAAGTTATTTCAACAAGCCGCAAAATGGCTGGGTGTTTCTGATACAAATGTCCAAAATTTGACCGACCTTGCGGCTTTTTATCGCAGTAAGGTATAAAGTTAATAATGAGTTATCCGATAAGGTATATTGATAATCAAACAGATTTTGAGCGGGAGTTAGTGCCTCTAAAAGGGCAACCTTGGATTGGTTTTGATACAGAATTTGTAGGGGAAAAAACATTTGTTCCCGTGTTGTGCTTGTTGCAAGTAGTACACCAAAACGGTATCTTGCTCATTGATACCCTAAGTGTCAAGAATTTGGGCGCGTTTCTTCGCATTTTAGAAGATCCTGAAACGCTAAAAATTACCCACGCTGGTGATAATGATTATCGTATCCTGTATATTTTATTTGGAACGGTGCCTGTTAATTTGTTCGATACACAAATTGCTGCGGGTTTTGTGGGCTATAATTATCCTGCGGGTTTTGGCAAAATTGTGGAGCGCGAACTTGGTGTTTCTTTGTCCAAAAGTCATACTGTAGCAGACTGGGAGGCTCGTCCAATCGACGATAAAGCGCTCAATTATGCCATAGAAGACGTTAAATATTTACCTGATTTATACAAAAAACTAACCGCAAAAATGGAACGCCGAGGCCGTGCCAAATGGGCCAAAGAAGAGAGTATGAAATGGGAAAATGGTGATTTTTTCTCCGCAGATCCCTATAAAGAAGCCATTTCTAGCGATTTTATCTATCAGTTGGATCGTAAAGAGCAAGTCTTTTTGTTGCGTATCTATGCATGGCGCAGGCAACGCGCAACTGAATTGAATATTCCTAAAGAACAAGTATTGCAAAGTAGGTATGTAAGTGCTATTTTACGTGCCTTAAAAGATGGTTCGGGTGCTGTACGTGCCAACCGAACCCTTCCTGAAAATGCTTGGAAAAAATATCAACCAGAATGGCAAGCCCTTTGGAAAGCACCCGCAGAAGCCCACGAAATAGAGATCATTAATGGACTTCCCGGTGCGCCGCCCGATAATCCTGAACTGGAATGGCACTACGAATTGTTGTACCATTTTGTAAAAAAACAGTGTCTTGACAATGAAATTAGCGCGGCATTACTTTTTCCACGTGGCGATTTCAATAAGTTAAAAAGTGGCCATCCCGATTTTGATGCCAGTATATTAGATGGCTGGCGCGCCAATCTCTTAGGCCCAGAATTGGTACAATGGCTCAAAAGCGGCAAACCACTCCAAATAGATTGGTTGCCCGAAGGTGGCTGTATTATTCACTAAATTACTGAATAACAATATTTTATGTACACACTACTGGTAGGGAGTGCAACGCTGAGTTTTTTTCACGCGCTTATTCCAAGCCATTGGTTGCCTATTTTGGCCGTCAGCAAGCAAGAAGGATGGTCATCTGCCAAAACCCTACGGATTACGCTATTGGTAGGATTGGCGCATGTATTGAGTACTGTATTACTCGGTGTGACGATTGCTGCTTTGGGTGCTCAATTATCCAATTGGGTGCATACTTTTACGCATTGGTTTTCGCCAGCGTTATTGGTGGTTTTAGGAGGGTATTACTTGTACCAGCATTATTACCACCACCATTTTCACTTGCACAAACAAACGACGCGCTGGGGCATTATTATTTCGCTGGCGGTGTCCATGTTTTTTTCTCCTTGTCTCGAAATTGAAGGATATTTTCTAGCGGCTGGCCCTTATGGCTGGCCTTTCGTATTCAAAATTGCGCTGGTGTATTGCCTTACTTCTGTGGCGGGCATGGTGATATGGATGCAACTGGCGATCAATGGCCTAAAAAAACTCGATTGGCACGCCTGGGAACACAATGCAGGATTGGTAACAGGGCTATTATTGATGGCTTCGGGTATTTTGCTTTTTGTGTTGGAATAGTTTCTAGCGCTCAATCCAAGCCATCAAAGACTCCAAATACATATCACTCACCGGAACATGATGTCCAGCAATCGTAATATTTTGATTGCGAATGGATTGAATTTGCTCCAAATTGATGATAAATGACTTGTGTACCCGCATAAACGATTTGGTGGGCAATTTTTCTTCCATCGCCTTTAAGGTCGATTTGGTTAATAACGGTTTTTGAGTGTTTATCCTAAAAATTTTCACATAGTCTTTCATACTTTCCACATGGCTAATTTCCGCGATGAGGACTTTGACCAAAGCATAATCTGCATGAACGAAAAAATAATCGGGCGATGTAGTTTCTACTTCCGTGGTAGGGGAGGGTATTTTTTTTTGTTTTTCCTCCAAAGCCTTCAAAGCCGCCTTTGTAAAACGCTCCATACTCACGGGTTTCATCAGGTAATCTACCACATCCAGGTCGTAACTTTCTACGGCATAGTGCGCATAAGCGGTGACAAAAATTACCATTGGTTTTTCGCGAAGGCTTTGCAAAAAAGTAGTACCCAGCATACCGGGCATTTGAATATCCAAAAAGATTAAATCGACGGGTTGTTCCTGCAATACTTGTATGGCCTCGAATGGGTTTTTACAAGTACCCACCAGTTCTAAAAAAGGTAATTGGCGGATATTTTCTTCCAGTAGTTTACGCGCCATACTTTCGTCATCAACAATGAGGCATTTAAGCAGCATAATTTGCGGAATCTAAAAATTGTAAGGTTAAATTGACTTCATACCAGCCATTTTCGGTGGTTTTAATCGTCAATTGATGCGCATCTGGGTACAGCAGTTCTAATCTGCGGCGCACATTTGCCTGCCCTATTCCGGCGTTTTGGTCTTTTTGCGACGGCATTTCTGAAGTGATTTTGTTGCGTACCCAAAATTTTAAATCGGAAGGAGAAACGTGTATTTTTACTTCAATTTCGGGGTTTTGAACCATCCCAACGCCATGCTTGAACGCATTTTCTACAAATGGAATCATGAGCATCGGCTCAATCGTTTTGGTGGAAGTATCACCTGTTATCGCTACATTTATTTTGACATCTTCCTCAAAACGTATCTTTTGTAAATCAATATAATTCATCAGATAAGTTACTTCCTGTTGCAAACTGATCTGTGCATGCCCCGATTCGTACAGCATATAGCGCATCAGTTCCGAAAGTTTTATGGTAACCGTTTCGGCAAGATCAGATTTTGATCGAATGAGGTAAACAATGCTATTGAGCACATTAAAAATAAAATGTGGACTGATCTGCGACCTCAAAAAGGAAAGTTCTGATTGTAGCCGCTCTTGTTGTTTTTCTTGATTAATTTGCTCTTCTTTGGATATATAATCGAGTAATGCGTATCCAGTACTAATGGCCGAAACAAAAACAAGTGGTACAATATTCCAAAATGGACTATAATTACGCCTAGGAATTAACGTCGTCTGGTGTGATAATATCCAGTCTTTCATTATAAAATGAAAGCAACTAAAACCAATTATACACAATACCAGTATGCCAAAATAAATCGTACTACCTTTTTGGCGAAAAAACTTTGGAAATAACCAATGTGTATTGAGGATAAATAAAGGGACATGCGTCGTTAGGATCAAAGAGAACAAGAGTATAAAACGATCGTGCAATTCCTCATCGGGGACACTCGACAGCGGTAAATACAACCAAATACTCCACAAAATAAAGTGGAAAAGTGGTGTTTTATACGGTGTTGGAATGATATTTTTGATCATAACTTTTGGTGTACAAAATATACTTTAGCCATAAAGGTAAGTATGCAGATGCGATATGAATAGAATTATTGCATCTGCATACGCTCTTTTCATTAATTGCTAAAGTCGGGTTGTTCTTGTCCTTCTTTGCGGCCTTCCTTCATTTTCTTAAACATAGATGCGTCTGCTTTGCCAAAGGGTACTTGAAGCGATATTTTGAAATAACGGGCATCGCGGCGGCGCATTGTTTCCTGTGTGTAAGTGGGTAATTCTAGGAACATGATGTCTTTGCGCGAGTTAAACACATCATTGATAGAAAATGTGACATTGGCTGCATTGTTGAAAAAGGATTTTTTGACTGCAAAATCAGCAAAATAGATCCCTTTCCGGTCGCCCTGAGGCATTGGTCGGTTGCCTTCGTATGCACCATTGATTTGGAACGAAAAATTATGTGGAAGTTTGAACGTTAGGTTGGCCTTGCCATTCCATGCCCAACCTTTATTGGTAAATGTATCTACTTTGACGTTAAAATTGAATACGTTGGCATTGAGCATTAGATCGACGTGTTTACCAAAGGCCATTTTTAAGGTATTATCCAAACCATACCTTAGTTCATTGCTACCATTGACAAATCTCGTTAACAATACCGATGGATCAGTTTCAGAAGGGGTGGACAATGGCTTCAAAGTATTGGTTTCGTTACTCAAATAAATAGTTGATAACCAATTGTTTGCGCCAAATATTCTGTTGTAGTTAATTTCAGCAAGGTTGATAAATTCGGGTTGTAAAGCAGGGTTGCCGTATTGTACATTTTGCTTGTCGTTGGCTTGGATACCGGGCATCAACTGGCGGAAATTGGGGCGTTGTATTTTACGGCTGAAATTGACACCCAATTCGCTTTTTTCATCCAATTTTTTAGAAAGGAAAACAGCGGGGAACAGCGAGCGCAATAAGTCTTTGCCAAAGCCTTTGGGGTAATTGTAACCAAAATCGGCTACTCCATCGAGGTCGGAATTACCTTTCAGGCTAGATTGCTCAAAACGCAAACCAGCTTGATAACGAATCCCATATTTCAATTGGCTGCTGTAAGTGGCATAAGCAGCGTTGATGGTTTCGGTGATCCGAAAATCTTGTGAAAAGGTTTTGTCCAATACGTATTGGTTTTTGTCGTAATCAAAATTATTGAAAAAATACGATTGATCCTTGCCGCTCCAAAAACTCCGCACCCCCATTTCTAATTTTGAAAGATCGTTGATGGGTTGCACAAAATCGACTTGAAAAACGGATTGTTGGCTGGAGTTTCCGCCGTCAATGGCTACGAGTTCGGGGTTATTGGGCAATAACACGCCATCTGTATTATATCCAGTGGTATTCCAATCGGCTTTGTTGGAAGACGAACCCCAGCCAAAATTGGCCAAAGTAGTGAGTGATTTGCCTTTTTGGGCATACGTTTTTTTCCAACTGGATTCGATATTGTTGTTTGTAAAATTGTTTTTGGGTAATGTTAGGCGTGTACCGTAGGACAATATTTGATTTTCGGCATTAGCCAGTGTATATTTTTGATCGGAGGAGACATTGAATTTTCCTGCCATAATTGTACCAGCAAGCGATATGGTGTTGCGGTTGTTGAGCGCGTAATCCACCCCGATTTTGCCAATTTGGAATACATTTTGGAAGGTTACATCGGTGTTTTGATTAAAATAATTGGCGACAGATCCATCTGTATTGAGGTTGGTGCGATAAGCATAACCAGTGACGGGATTATTGGTTGTATTATTGTTATAAAACGTGGTTACCGAAAACTTACCTTCGTGTGCATTTAGGTTGACCATGCCATTATAACGGCCTTGGTTACCTACACCAGCCACAATAACGCCATTATAACCCGGTTTTTTGTTCTTTTTTAGTACAATATTCAATATGCCGCCAGCGGTAGCCGCTTCGTATTTGGCCGATGGATTAGAAATGACTTCTATGGATTCGATTTGGTCGGCTGGAATTTGAGTGAGTGACATCAGTGTTGGTTTGCCATCCACATAGATCGTTGTGCCGCGGTCGCGGAGTTTGGCGTTGCCGTCCACATCCACGGATACAGAAGGGATACTTTTGAGTACATCTTCGGCAGTTCCTCCGGTGGAAGTGATGTTTTTATCCACGTTAAATACCCTTTTTTCAAGGCTAATTTGGGTAAGGCTCTTTTCTGCGGTGATTTCCACGGCGTTCAAGGTTTGGTCTTCCGATACCAATTGGAAATTACCCAAATCCTGTTCAATATCGCTCGGCGGCTTTATGATGGCGGCTTTGGTTTGTTCTTTGAAACCGACAAACCTAATTTTAACCATCATTGGGCCCATGGGCAAACTGGTAATATTGAATTCACCATTTTCTGCTGTTAAAGCACCACCGATAATGGAGTCGCGTCCGCCGCTTACCTTTTTAAGGACAGTAACGGAAGCGTAAGCCACAGGTTCTTTTGTAGTGCTTTCGAGTACTTTGCCGTACAAACGGCCAATACTGAGATTGCCCATTTTACCAGGCGGTAGCGAACCGGGTGTTTTTTGAGCCAACAAATTGATGGAAAAAGCCAAAAAGGCAAAAAATAAGAATGGTTTTTGGAGGGTAATTTTTTTGTATAGCATAATGAACCGTTTTTTCGTTCCGAAGAGGAAAGAACAGGAATTATAAGTACAAATTTGATGATATTATGCTGCCCCTACCTTCGGTATGCATCGGTTGTTTAGTCTAACCAAACGCCCGCTGTGTATCTCGATAGTGTCAAAATCGTCACACCAAATCTGTACGTTCTATATAATTCTCGTTCTAAAGACGGTGCAAAAGTACTGGTATAGCCAATCGGGCTAGATTATAGAGCCGACCATCCCTACCAATGTGGGGATGAAAAGCCTATTTTTGATGGTGCAAGACGGGTGATGATGCTGCTATTTTTTGTTATTGCACTACAACACGCCCTGTGGATTGTACTTGCCCCGAAAATATTCGATACACATAAATGCCTTTGGGTAAATATAGTGCAATATCAGCCTGTCCGTTTGCTTGTTGGTGCAGCATAAGTTGACCTTGCAGGTTGTACAATGCTATTGTGTAAGGATCTTGGTCTTTGGGCTGAATATGTATTTGGCCATTTGGTTGTACTACATTTGGGAAAACAACAAAAGATGGTACGATCGCTTCAAAATAAACGACTTGTATCGTAGAATTTTCTGAGCGCCCATCCGTATCGCGGATCAATAGTCGATAATAGTTTTTTCCGGGCTTGGGTGTATTATGGATAAATTGATAGGTTTGCTGTACGCTGCTAGTTCCTTTAGCGGGTATTGTACCAATAGGGTAGTAATCCAACCCATTTGTGCTGTGTTCCACTACAAATTCCTTCACGTTGTGCTCCGAAGCCGTTGTCCAATTCAATTTTGTTTTGGTTGTTGATTCCATTACGCGGGCAGTAAAGGCCACCAATTCAGCGGGTAGGGGAGCGGAGGATAATTCCAAATCCCAAACGCCACGCCCATAAGTTCCAAAACGGATGATATTATTCCCAACATTATCAACGGTATTAAAATCTAAAATGGGGGTTTCAGCACCGATTAAACTGTACCAAGTAGATGTACCAAACACATATACATAAGGCCCTTCGGAGGTGGCAGCAAACAGCAATGACTCATCAGTGGAAAGTGCTACCTCATAAAAAGTAGCGGCTGGTATGTTACCATATAATGGTGAGAAAGAAGTGCCGCCATTGGTTGACTGGTACACTCCTGTATTTGAAAAACCTGTCCCGCACACAAATACTTTATTGGCATTGGTCGTAGAACATTTGATATCCCAAGGAATCATGGATGATGGAAGTCCTGCTGTTGTGATTTTATTCCAGTTACTCCCCTGATTGGTAGAGGAAAAGAAAGTAGCATCCTGAGTCGCAACATAGATCCTGTTATGATCCGACATGGCCACGCCGATCGCTTTAATGACCGAAGTGCCATTGTTGGAATTGGCCCTGAAATCATAATTGAATTGGGTGTTTAGCCAAGTGACGTTGCTGCCAGAAATACTCACATTGGCCGTTATCAAATAAGAACCAGTACCGCCATTGAGGTTACCACCTGCTACATATACTTTATTGTCTGCAAAATTGGGGGTGGCAACCATCGGATTGATCCAGCCCGGTTTGTTGCTCCCAGGAATATCAAAAGAAGTAGAATTACGGACATTTCTGTTTGGGAAACAATACAGTCCACCGTTTTGAATCATGGCATAAAAGGACTGATCGCTGTTAAAAAAACTTCCCAGCATACCATCGGCAGTACTCATATTATCGGTAGCAATCAAGTCGAAATTGACCAATGAATTGCCTGAATATTTAAAATTCCCTTTATCCTGTGCGCCGCAATACAGAAAGCCATCACTGGCTGTTGTTTGGTCGTAGAGGGTTACTACATTCAGGTTTTGGAGCCCAAGATTTGCTGTGGTTTTGAAATGATCGTAGGTGATATGTATGCCTGCGTGGTTGAGAATAATGATAAATGGCGTACCATTCGATTTTTTAAAATAATCGAGACTCATAATATCCACGTGCATCGAATCTTTGCTATGGCTATAGTACCGCCACCACTGCGGGTATTGCTCCTGCCAAGTGACACCGTTGGAGGTCTTATTCAACTGAAAACCACCTACATACAAATTAGAATTATCGGGATCTGCTAGCCAGCCTTTTACCCATACATTTTCGGAAGCGGTGCTGAGAAAAGTCCAGTTAGCACCATTAGTTGTTTTATAGACGTTTTGATTGGAATCGTGGGTTATAAACAGTTCGTAATCATTGACGGTGGTATTGAACCGTCCGCTTACGTGTATGCCTCCGGTGGCGATATTTTGGCTGCTATATGATACTGGTGCGGAAATAGTAGTTGCGCCTGATGAAAAATTATGGTTTAAGGTATAAAATTGTTGTGCCCGATTATCTACGAGGTACATTTTATCTGAACCATAAGGTTTCCAGAGATCGACATCTTCTACGTCATAACCCACAGGAGTATCCCATATTTTGGTATAACTAACACCTTTATTGGTACTTTTGTACAATTGGATCAATTGTCCCCAAGGATTGCCCGACCAAGTATGTACCAAGTAATAAAGGGTATTATTGTCGCTCAAGGTAATCAACCTGCGTCCTTTGCCCCAATGGTCGTAAAACGAAAACCCAGTACCTTTTGTCCAAGATTGGCCTTCATCATCAGAAAACCGAACTATTTTATCATCTACGCCCGAACCATAAATGGCAAAAATACGATTACCGTCATTGTGGGGCAAAATATCAATTTCATCTGGTTCAAAGTTAATATCATCGTTGAGTAAAGACCACGTGGT
>JAAFHO010000157.1 GCA_013297575.1 Chitinophagales bacterium | reverse complement strand
ACAGTTATAGTGAACTGGATAATAAAAAGTTAGAATTAGAACATAACTTACGTGAAACAGATGACGAAATCATAAATTTAGATAAGCAGACAATCGACATTGACGCTAGAAGAACAGCGCTGGAGGATAAAAAATGGAGTTTAGAAAGAGAAATAAGAAAACTGATTAGGGAAGAACGAAACCTAGATAGAGATTGGATAGATAAAGATAAAAAAAAGAATAGAATAGAACGGATTGTTATTGATAAATCGCTCATAAAAGGAATTATGACAAAGATAAACTAATGAAAATATTTCGCTATGAAATATCTTTGAATAGAGCACAATTTTTACGCCTCCAAAAAAATATACAACTTTCCTAAAACCTTTTTCACAATTTAAGTGTTTCAACACTAAATACTATAACACTTAAATTTTCAGAACACATGTCAACTAACAAATGGGTACTTGACCCTTCGCACAGCGAGGTACAATTCAAAGTAAAACACCTAATGATCACCAATGTAACGGGCCAGTTCAACGTCATTTCCGCTGATATCGAAACAGAAGGCGATGATTTTAGCAATGCACACATCAACTTTACGGCTGATGCAGGATCAGTAAACACGGGCAGCGAACAACGCGATGGCCACTTGAAAAGCCCCGAATTTTTCGATGTGGAAAATTACCCAAATATTTCTTTTGAATCTACTGGTTACAACTCAGCAGACGGAAAAGTGACTGGTAACCTTACCATCAGAAATGTCACTAAGCCTGTAAGTTTGGATGTGGAGTTTTCTGGTACTAACAAAGATCCATGGGGTAACGAAAAAGCAGGTTTCTCCCTATCAGGAAAAATTAACCGTACCGATTTTGAACTCAACTGGAACGCAGCCCTGGAAGCAGGTGGTGTACTCGTGAGCGAAGATGTAAAAATTGCAGCCGAAGTGCAATTCGTGAAACAAGCGTAAAAGACAAGTGTCTAACAACTTTGTTTTTGTAGCATAAATGGACATAAAACGTCAGTTTTTACTACAAAAACAAAGTTTCTTATTCCTCCCTAATGCTGAATAATCAAACCTAAAGTCCCAACGCCCCACCCTACTTTAAGGCGCAGCAAATAATGACCACTCGGAAAATCACCTACAAAAACCGAGATTTGTTGCCCTCCTGCAGCCATTTCTGATAAATAATCGGTGCGCATAAGTTGCCCTTGCATATTCCAAATTTCCAATTGCCCTTCCTCTAATCGCTTGGAAAAAAAGACAGACATTGTCGCATTGTTTTGTGCAGGATTTGGCGCTACTTTAAGCGGAATACTCGATAATACCAACTCATTATTGCCGCTCACCACCTTAATATCATATACAACTGTACTATCACAGCCATTTATGGCGGTATATGTCTCTGTTATAGTTGTATCCTGCTGAATCACTACCCCAGAACCCGGCAATACCGTACCAAAAGGCACCGAAAGCGAAAAACTAGTCGTAATCGGAGGTAATGCTTGCACTACAATTGGATTGGAAACAGCCGAACAAGCACTCCCCGGCACACGAACCAATACTTGATATTGCCCTGGTTCACTTGTCAAAAAAGTACCCAATTGTGCATCTGCTATTTCGACACCGTCCTTCATCCATTGGAATAACATTCCGGAACTGGCATAACCATACGCCTCCAAAGACTGCCCAATTGGTACTCCAGAACAGGTAAAAATAGTATCAGGAGCAATAATTTGGGCAACTGGCGAACAATCCGTACTGGCTATTTTATGTAATTTATTGGAAAAATAACCTGCAAGATATAACTCTCCCGCTTGGTCTTCACCAAAAGAGACATAATCAAAAGGCGTAAAATTGCCCAATGAAACGACTGAAACCGTATTATCTTCGCGAGTCAACGCACGTATTTCGCCTGTACAAAAATCTGTAAAAAGGTATTTGCCCCAAAGAGCGCCCCATTTTGTACCGCGATATACATACCCACCAGTGATAGAGCCACTACAATTAGATCCAGGAATATGATCGTATTCAAAAAGAGGATCAGTAAAAATAGGTGTGTTTGTACATGGCCGGAAAGGCAAAGTCCCCTCTCCGCACGACCAACCAAAATTAAGCCCACCGCCACCTGCTGGGACAAAATTAACTTCCTCGCGTGCTTTTTGCCCAACATCGCCAATCCATGTATCGCCCAGTAGCCGATCAAAGGTCATTCGCCACGGATTACGCAGTCCTGTACACCATATTTCTGGCAAAACACTAGAAAGGCTAATAAATGGATTATCAGGCGGAATTGTATATGGATTGCCTTGATCGACATCAATTCTAAGTATTTTACCCAGCCAATGCGTCGTATTTTGTCCATTGTTATTCGGATCTTCAAATGCACCACCGTCACCAATACTGATATAAAGATACCCATCTGGCCCAAATTCCAAACTACCGCCCACATGATTGGGCAAAGGATGTGGGAAACTAAGTAATTCCTGCTCAGTGCTTAGGTCAGCAGTGTTGGGATCATTCGCTGCAGTAGTCATCCTACTCACTACGGTCTCGCCTGTACCTACACGCGAATAAAAAACAAAAAATTGCTTATTTACCGCATAATTGGGATGAAAGGCAAGCCCAAGCAGCCCCTGTTCACCGTCGAGTTTGATTTTGGTACTCCAGTCTAAAAACGGAGTGGGTAAAATTTGACCATCAGCATTCAAAATTTGGATATAACCATTTTGTCCAATCAAAAACATTCGATCGTCGCCCGCTTGTTTGGCCCCCACCAGCCAAGGCATAGCGGGAGAAACAGGGGTAAGTTGTATGGTTTGCGCAGGTAAATAAGAGGCTAATAGCAGCCATAAAAATGTAAATCGGTTCAGCATAAGAAAATAATATTAAGGTGTATCGGTTTGCAAAGATAAGATATTTTAGTTTTTTTAAAAATTTATATGCGTTCAATAGGAATGATCCGTATCCCCGTTGCATTTTGCTCAAACCACTGGATAGGGGCAAGCGTTTTATCGCCTGTCAGGGTATCGCATTTGAAGAACATATAGTACAACTGGATACAATAGTCCACGCGCAGTAGCAAAGATGGTAGTGTTTTATGTTTAAGATTTTCTACGCTCTTGCGCTCATAAAGCCAAGCGTAATAGGCATCATCGTGGGTAGCAATAATATCGAGTACCACCTGATCTGAAGTGAAATCCTGCATAAAATTGCGGGCAATAGCACCGTGGTGCCTCGACCAATCTCGGGGACTACTGCGATCTTCCATATATTTGAAAGTATCGTGGGCAAAAGTGATAAGACGTAAACGGCGGCGTTCATTCGGAGTTAAATTTTTAATTTGATCCACATTATCCAATACCTCCCGAATATGATAAGCCACTTTGCCTTCTGGGTGACCAAATCGGGGTTCGCCCCAGTCCAAGCCAATTTGAAATTCAGGTACAGCAAGTAGCGCTCGTTCCAGATCGTTTTCTGGACGCAGTAAATTTACTAGCGACTTAATATTGATCGAGCGGCCTTTCATTTTACCTGTTAGTCGTAATTATTATGGTGTTTGTCGTTCAATATAAGTAATGAGCCAACATTTTAGCATAAAAATACGTTATTATTTCGTATTTTTGAAAAATGAAGAAAAAGAAATATTGGTTAACAATCCGTTAATTAACATCTTTTACCCATCCTTTTTTCACTGAACAACGTTCTTATAATTAGAAAATCAAACGCAAAAGTAAAAAACGAATTCTAAAAGTATCATGAATAAGTTTATCCCAATGATTTTTGCCGGGGCTATTGGTGGCCTCACAGTATTCGGAGCCTTAAAACTCACCGAAAAAACACCAACAGATCAATTCAATGCTACCGCTCCTGCTAAACAAGTAAACACAGTAGATTATGGAGGAGGGCCAGCACCATTTGATTTCACAAAAGCCGCAGAACGTTCTATGAATTCTGTGGTACACATTAAAGCCAGCGAAAGCAAACAATCCGCCATTAATCGGCAACGCCAAAATCCTTTTTTGCAGTTCTTTGGCGGCACTGATTTTGGTCAACGTTCAGGAACTGGTTCAGGTGTCGTTTATACCGCAGATGGTTATATTTTGACAAATAACCACGTAGTAGATTTCGCCGATGAATTTGAAGTGACTATGCACGACAACCGCGAGTACAAAGCTCGTTTGGTTGGTAAAGACGAGAACACAGATATGGCTGTGATTAAAATTGACGCAACCGACCTTCAACCCATTGAAATCGGCAATTCAGATGATGTAAAAGTAGGTGAATGGGCTTGTGCAGTAGGCAATCCATTTGATTTAACCTCAACTGTTACTGCAGGTATTATTAGCGCTAAAGGGCGCGATATTAATATCATTAAAGGATATTCACCGATCGAATCATTTATTCAGACAGATGCAGCGGTAAATCCGGGTAACTCTGGTGGTGCTTTGGTCGATTTACAGGGTAGGTTGATAGGAATTAACTCCGCCATTGCGACGCCAACCGGTACCTTTGCAGGGTATTCATTTGCAATACCTGTTAATTTAGTCAAACGAATTGCGGATGACTTGATAAAATATGGTGAATACCGCCGCGCTTATTTAGGTGTCGATATTGCAACAATGGATGGAGGATTAGCACAACGTTTGAACATTAACTTCATTCAAGGTGTTTATATAGCAGAAGTATTGGAAGGAGGTTCGGCTCAAGCGGCTGGTTTGCAGAATGAAGACATCATTCTCAAAATAAATGGCAAGAATGTGACAAGCGTGCCTGAACTAAGAGAGACAATTGGACGTTCTAAAGCAGGAGAGACATTAAACGTGCTGATTAACCGGAAAAACAAAGAATTGGAGATTCCGGTCAAACTCCGCGTCAAGGATAACAAATATTAAATAGGCATAAAAACCTGTTTAAATTAAAAATAAAGTTGGTTTTTCGTTTTGTTTTGATGTGTCTGCCCGGCGAAATGCCGGGCAGACTTTTTTTTTACCATTTCTTATCGTTCCTTTGTAGCTGGAAACAAAAACAATTCCTTTATTTATGAAACGTAGTACAATAATTCTATTTTTGCTCTTCGCAGCACTCGGCGCGGGTACTTGGTTTGCCCTGCGCTACAACCAAAAAGCCAAACAAGGCTCCCATATCAGCCCAGATATGGACTTTGGTATCGAAAACACCGATGAGATTTATAAGATCTTTATCGCCGACCGAACGGGTCGTACTGCTACCCTTGAACGGAATGGTAGCAAATGGTTGTACAATAAGGCTTATGTTGCACGGCAAACTGCCATAGACCAATTGCTGGAAACCATGAAAAAAATGAGGGTCAATTATATCCCTTCTGCCGCCAGCGAACCGGGTATGATCAAAAGTATAGCCGCAGAGGGTATAAAAGTAGAAGCTTACGACAAAGAGGGCAAAATCATCAAGGTCTATTATGTGGGCGGTGTTACCAATGACGAAACAGGGACTTATGTGATGATGGAAGGTGCCGAACATCCTTATGTGGCGCATATTCCTATTATGGTGGGCAGTTTTCGTATCCATTTCCGCCTCGAACCAGACGAATGGTATGATCGAACTATTTTTGAAGAAAAACCCGAAGATATCCAGTTTGTAAGCGTTGAATACCCGCAAAAAAAATCGGAATCTTTTAAATTAGAGAAAAAAGCAGCCTTAGAATACGCTATTACGCCATTTTTTAGCACAACCCCCGTTAGCCACCAGCAGCAAAAGAAAGGCTCCGCAGAAGCCTATTTGGTGGGTTTTGAAAAACTAGGTTGCGAGGCCCACGAAACGCATTCACCAGAACGCGATTCTATTATTAGCTTAGTGCCTTTTGCTATTGTAACGTTGAAAAATAAAAACGGGACTGAAAAAGTGGTGAAATTTTGGCCAGTTGAACAAATTGACGACCCAAATACAAAAAAAACCTTGACCATCCGTTATTTAACAGAATGCAGTTGGGGGCCTTTTGTACTTACCCAGCATAAGGTTTTTGGGCCAATATTTAGAGGATATTCCCATTTCTTTGGGAGCAAAAATTAAATATGCAAACAAGCAATACCGGTCAGCAACTGGCCCTTCAATTAGGCGATAATTGTCTTATACTCGCCCAACGTATTTCCGAATGGTGTGGTCATGGCCCCATTTTGGAACAAGATATTGCATTGACCAATATTGCATTGGATCTTTTGGGGCAAACGCGTATGTATTATGCTTATCATTTAAAAGATGATCCTGCTGGTCGGTCGGAAGATGATATCGCTTATTTCAGGGATGTACACCAGTTCAAAAATGTACAAATCGTGGAATACCCTAATAAAGACTGGGCTTATACCATTGCTAGGCAGTTCTTTTTTGATACCTGGCATTATTTGTACTGCGGCGAATTAAAAAAAAGTAGCGATCCACAAATTGTAGCTATTGCAGAAAAAGCCTTTAAGGAAATTACTTATCACCAACGCTTTTCGAGCGAATGGATGCTCCGATTGGGCGATGGCACTACCGTTAGCCATCAGAAGATTCAGGAAGCGATAGAGGATTTATGGACATTCACAGGTGAGTTAGTTACGCCCAATGCTGTGGATTTGGCTGCTGCACAGGAAGGTATCGCTCCCGATTTTGAGCAATTACGCCCAAGATTTGAGCAAAAGATAAAAGATGTGCTGACGACTGCCACATTGAGCATACCTACTAATACTTGGATGCAAAAAGGAGGGAAAGATGGTCGGCATACCGAACACCTCGGATTTATTTTAGCGGAAATGCAGCATATACAGCGGGCTTATCCGGGTAATATTTGGTAATTTCAAGTCTGTATCGTTAGCACTTTAATATTAAACATTAAAGTGCTAACAATACACTACTAAAATTTCCTAACCATATCCTCAAACACAAACTTCACATATTCGCCATTTACAGGCACTTCTACTAAGATTTTCTCATTATAATCAAGGTTTTTCTTGATTTTCACAACGCCTTGTAGTGCCTCATCCTCGTATAAAGTATGCGAACGCAATAACCCGTCTCTTGGGGTATATGGTGCTGTATTAAATGGAGTATTGATAATAAACCAAGGTTGAAAAAAGAAATCGTCGAAATCATTGTCCCTTTCCGAATGCCTACTGGAAGAACTGCCCGCAACAGCAGCGGTAATTGCGACAGCAGCAACAGCACCAATAATGATGGCGTTTTTGGTATTGCGTCGTTTGATAAATTCGCGCGCAGAAAACACACGTAATTCTTTTCGTTGCCCATTTTTATGGTAACCATACGCTTTTACCATTTCCGGCTCAAAAGTAAAAGAGGTATCACCAAGGTTAAAAACAGCCAAATTAAGGTTCAGATAACTACTTCCGCCGTTGGTGGTCAGCGTAGCGGCTACGTCTCCATCTGTGGCCTTTGCCCGTAAATCAGGTACACCGTTTATATAATCAATCGTTGTCCTTTCTGGTTGCTGATCTGCAGGTTGATAGAAAAAAGTGCGTGAACACGAACTGAATATTGCCATTGTGGCGATTAATAATAGGATAGGGTATTTCATAATATTTTAAAAAATTAGTGTCTTTTAATTCTTGTACAAATATAAGTGTAGAACAATAAAATTGGCGTCATTGTTAACGAATATTAAATTGAATTTAACACATTTTTCACCCATTGTCCGTATCACGATCGTAATACCTCCGCTGGGTTTACCTTTAATGTTTGCCAAATTTTTAACCCAACGGTACAAAATGCCACCAACAAAATTCCAACAGCGCTCACAACCAATACCTTCATAGGAACCCCGTAATTGATCTTAAAAATACTATCCATCAATTTGAGGGCAAAGACATAACCCATAGCACATCCTAATAAGATAGCACCAACAAAAATGCCAATGTAATTTTTATTCAAAATCCAGGTAATATTTCCAGATGACGCTCCCATTACACGACGGATGGCCAATTCTCGCAAACGCCGAAGTATGTTTAATGAAACCAAAGAAAACAAGCCAGTAATACACAAAATAATTGCGACTACAGCAAATCCAACCATCGATTCGGCCACGCTGTCGGAGGCTTCTGTGGCATCTCGGATAGCCTCGCTTTGGTAACCTACGTTGAACGGTGAATAAGGAAACATCGTCTTCCATTTTTCCTCAATGGCCGCCAATACTGCTGGCTGTTGTGCGGTGCTTGCTGTTTTAATGATACATCTGCGGTATTCACGTTCCGGTATAGGGTGTAATATGGCAGGACTGATGGGATTAAAAGGGTTTCGAGTCATAAAATCCGTAACAATACCCGAAATACGATACTTCTTTTTCTTCACTTCTATTTCAGAACCGATCCCAATGCCTATTTCTCGAATAAATGTCTGATTAACAACTACTTCTGGGGAGTCTGTTGTATCTGCTGCAGGAATTGGCCAATTGCCTTCCGACAATTTCATATCCATAATTTGGAAAAAATTATTCCCTACATTGTACAATAATGATTCTTCTAATTGATCTTTTACCTTGAGATCCACCATATCAAATCCAAAACCAGGCAGATGAATACTCCCACTTGTGGCTACTACTCCTGGGATATTTTTTATTTCATTTTCAAAACGGCGATAATCCGAGGGATTAGGTAACCAAGCCTGCAGAATCGGCTGGTATTGATAACCAATATCGGCAGTACGGTTTTGTTCTGAGTTATTAGCAAAACTAACGCCAACAATGACCGCCATTAAGGAAATGGCCAATTGCATTCCCATCATCAAACGAGAAAAAAGATTACTTCCCCCAAATAAAACGCCGCCACGAAAAATATGTGTAGGCTGAAAGGCAGAGATGTAAAAGGCGGGATAACTTCCTGCTAATAAGGTCGTAAAAACGATCACTAACGCAATACCAGCCAAAGTGATCGGGTCGGAATAATCCACTTTTAGATCTGTAAATTTCCAGGTTGAGTTAAACCATTCCACCACGGGATAGGCCAATACCATGCCTAAAGCGGCAGCCAGTAGCACCACTAGCAGTGTTTCTGACAGCATTTGGCGCATAAGGCTCCACCGCGAACTACCCATTACCTTGCGCACACCTACCTCCCGCAGTCGACGATTACAAATACTAATGGTCATATTTGCAAAATTGAGGGCAGCAGTAAGCAATATCATAATGGCTAAAGTGAAATTACCCCATACTGCCGCAGGAGGCATACCCATCCATAGGCCATTTGCGCGCAAAAAACGGCTACTGTAAGACATTTCCAATAGCGGCTCTAATCGGTAACCAGTAATCGTCCAATCTGGTGCTGCCGTATTACGCTGTGCTACATAATTTTTTAAACCATCGCTTAATTGTTGTATGCCAAAATCCTTTTTTAACCTAAAAAAAGTAGCATCCACCATGTACTTCCAATTGTTATAGTCCACTCGTTTAAAACCATCGTATTGATTATTAAAATGGGTCAAAAAATGAAACCTAAGACTAGAGTTCAATGGTATGTTTTTGAACACAGCATTGACCACAAGCGGTAATTTCACACCACCATCGGCATAAAAAACCAAAACTTTCCCAATCGGATCGTCCTTACCAAAATATTTCTCCGCTACATCTTGACTGATACAAACCTTGCTTTGGTCTGTAATATCTGGCTTACCGATAACAGCCTTAAAATCAAAGAATTGAAAAAAATTCTCATCCGCAAAATGGAGGTTTTCGTTGAATACTTTTTCATCGAACTTCACCACAGCAGAACGTGAGTCATACCTGCACATGGCCTCTACCCCACTCAGGTC
>JAAFHO010000156.1 GCA_013297575.1 Chitinophagales bacterium | reverse complement strand
TGGCGCAGAAGAATCTGGCGCGCATATTCCCGTTATCAGTGACGAATCCTATGGCGATGCGATTACAAAATACTGCGACGGAAGAGAAATTTCATGGGTGGTTTGGGTTTTTGACCCTATGTGGGCCCCTCGGTTGTTTACAGATTGGAATTATACGCCTACAAGACATGGCGTGTATTTTAAAAAGGCGTTAAAAGATAGGAGCAAGTAATCGGTTATTGCTAAATCTTTTAAAATATCCGAAGATAAAGTACACCAAATGATCGAAAACCTATGATCTTTGGGACTTTGTGTTTCAATTATAATATAATAAAATTTAATAATAAAATTTATGGATGCCATGTTAAACCTTCTTATGTTTTGTGCATTAGTCTATGGGGGACCATTGTTATTGCTTTCGTTGTTCTACATCCCTAATTATTTTAAGGTTGCAGAAAGACGTGAAAAGGCGAAAGAAGATTTAAAAAATAGTGTTATTGTAATTGGACAAGTTACCGATAAAAGTACTAAATTTGGTGAAATACCCGATGAGGCCGGAGTATCGACGGAAACACATAACTATTTTCAAGTAAACTTTCAGATTAACGAACACGAAAGGTCAGAAACAATAAAAATAGTTGAAGAAATAAAGCATGATTGGTTTACAAATTTATTTGAACGTGAGAAAAAAACATCTTACGAAGCAAATACTACTAAATTTAAAGCCTATTACAACCGCTTAAACCATGAAATAAAATCGCTGGAAGAAATGACAAAATCTCTTACGGAACATTCGTTTATTTATTCAATAATTCGCTTTTATATTTTTCTTATGTTATTTCATGTAGGTGCAAGCATTGTTGGAGTAGTTTATGGAGCACTTTAGCGTATTTCAAAAAGGCATTAAAAGATAGGAGCAAGTTATCAATTATTGGATTGATCTTACTTATACTCGAATTGAGTACCTTTGTCCCAATTAAAAAACATAACACATTATGGCTACAACAAAATTGACAGTAAACCCCAATGGATCGCTCAAAATAGAAGGCGATTTTGAAATTGTGGACAATCAAGGCAACCAATACGACCTTGGAGGCCGTACCGCATTGGGGTTGTGCAGGTGCGGATTATCCAAAAACAAACCGTTTTGCGATGGTTCACACAACGGAACATTTGAGCACGAAGCAGTTGCTTTTGCTTTGCCGCCTAAAAAAGTGTAGGTCTTTGTCATAGAACTATTCGTAGTGTCGGCGTGACTCGAGATCACGCCGACACTAAATTAATGATCAGGACACAATTACTTATGCGACAGCCGCTCTACCTTTCCAACTGATCAAAAATACACCCGCCAAAACAATCGCAGTACCGAACAATTGCAAACCAGTAATCGGTTCTTGCAATAGCCAATTGGCCAAAAATATCGTCCATACTGGCCCAACAAAACCAATAATCCCAGAATTACCCGCGCCTACCATACTGATCCCTTTTACAATCATAAATGTTGGAATAACAGTAGCTACTACCGCCAGCCACGCGGATAAGATATATACGTCTGTGGAAAAATGAAAAATATCCATCCCATCATGGACATAACTTTGTACTAATGCCGGAACTGTGGCTGCTAATACAGCATAACACGTAAATTTCATAGTGCCAAAACGCTTGGCCAATTCGCCCGTGCCAATCACAAAAAAAGAATAGGTAAAGGCACAACAAAAAATAAGGGTAGCGCCCAAAACGAGGTTCTTTTGGTCGCCCAATCCCTGCTCCGCCACAAAAGCAATCGCCACACCAATATAGGTCAATACCGTGGCCACCACCTGTACCATCGTTATCTTTTTCTTGAAAAATAAGGCCGACAAAATGAGCACCATAGTAGGATAGGTAAACAAAATGAGCCGCTCTACGCCCGCAGAAACATATTGAAGACCTAAAAAATCGAGCATACTAGAGATATAATAACTCACAATACCCAAACCACCAATTGCCAATAACTCTTTCATTGTCAATTGATTATTACTTTTCCTAAAAGCCAATGCTACCGCCACACATATATATACAGGCGCGGACAAGAGCATACGCAACGCGATCACGGCATAAGTATCCACGTGATGTACGTACATGAGTTTGATGATCACAGCTTTGGTAGAAAAGCACATATTGGCAATGACCAAGAGTACAAAACCAAGTATAAACTGTGTACGGGCGGGACGATTATCCATCATTTACACCTTTGGATTGGTCGCAAACACTGTGGCTTCGGTCACAAAGCCGCGGTCGTCCATTTCCAAAAGCCCTTTGATCACGTGCGCAATTTCTTCGCCGCGTAATTTAGTGGCTTGCTCATTTTCGGTATAAACTTTTGGTGTTTTACCCGAATTAGATAAGAGATTTTCGGCAAATGAGGTCATCACTTCGCTCGGATTCACGAGCATTACCCGAATATTGTGCGGACGCAATTCGCCCCTCCAAGCCTCGGTCATACCGCGCACGGCAAATTTTGTGGCATTGTAGGGCGATAAGTTTGCACCACCATTCAAGGCTGCTGTAGAGGCGATATTGACGATATTACCGTGTTTTTGAGCGATAAAAATGCGCGACGCTGCTTGGGCTGTAAGCATAAGACCATAGACATTGGTGCGCCATACCTCTTCAAACTCTTTTGGATCAATATCAACCAAAGGTGCCATATAGCCGTACCCTGCATTGTTGATCAAGACATTGAGTCCGCCCAATTTTTCAACAGCGGTTTGTACCATATTGGTTACATCGGCTTCATTATTGACATCGGCTTGGATGGCTACTGCGCCTATTTTTGCCGCAACTGCCTCCAATTTTTCAAGATTTCTACCCGAAATAGCCACTTTTGCACCTGCTGCAATCAATATTTCGGCTACTGCCGCTCCTATACCTGAGTTTCCGCCTGTAATCAGGACTTTTGCGTTCTGTAAATTCATAATATCCTTTTTGCTTCGAAGGTTCATGCACCGATACTACACCGGACTGCCAACGATACATTCAAACAACGAATAGGTGGAATAGTTGGTGCGCATGCGATAAAAAGGGTTTGTATTCAGATTTGTGTAATAGATAATACAAGGCTGCTTGAACGTAAGCAAAAGAGATTACTGTGCCTGTTGAGACTTTTTTATCGAATATGCTATTTTTAAACAAATAGGCCACGTTAAAACAACAACGAATTGGAGCGATGAATGTTAGTCTTTTTTTAAAACACTTATTTATGCTATCAAAACAAACACAGCAATTGTTACTCGCCTTTTTACTGGGTTGCGGCTTTTGCATGCTTAAATCACCCCTATACGCTCAAAATTATTATGGATTATCCAATACTGGCGAACTTTATGTTTTTAATCCAACGACATGTACCTCATGTTCTGCGGGTGTGCTCAGTGGCATTAATCCAATTAATTTATTCAATAATGGGGATATTTTTGTAATGCCTAATGGGAATATTTTAGTGACTCAAGGTACTCAATTATTGGTGTATGACCCTCCTAGTTTGACGCCTATTTTTTCTTCAACGGGCATTGTGTTTTCAGGCACGGCAGCGGGACCAGGCAATTTGATTTATATGATCGGTGGCTCTACTTCGCCTCCATCGCTTTATACCTTCAACCCGGCCACCAATGCGATTACATTAGTAGGCGCATTTCCTGCTGGAGTCTCCTCCTTGAGTGATCTTTTTTATTATAACAACCAATTATACGCAGTTGGATCTCTGACTGTTTTACTGGTTAACACGACTAATCCTGCGCTTTCCACACCAACAGGCGGTCTTTTCAATACTGATTTTGCCATTGCCGATGAAGGTTTTTTTATTGGTTTAGATTTTGGCACGCCTATATTTGGCCAATATGATCCTAATTCGGCGGTTTATGCCATCATTTGTCCTTTAGCGCCTGTTCCTACTTTTATTTCGTTGCAACAAATTCCACCCTCCGCTCCGCAGGTATCGTGTGGTTGTAGCACCAATGCTGGAACATTATCAGCAGCGCCGATCAATTTGTGTGTACCTTCCAGCCTTACAGTGCCCTACAACAACGATGCGGTTTTGGATGCAAATGATATTTTACAATATGTCGTACTGACCAATACAGCGAACCCAGCAAGTAGTATCATTGCCACTAATAGTACTGGAAACTTTGCCTACAACGCAGCACTATTCACGCCCGGCGTCACCTATTATATCGCTACTGTTGCCGGCAATAATCAAAGTGGCGCGGTTGATTTAACGGATCCATGTCTGGATTTTTCTAATTTTGTGCCTGTGGTATGGCGGCCAAAACCTACAGTCACCTTTACGTTAACCAATCCAGGTGCATGTAATACTGTTTGTGCTGATTATACCGCTACATTTACGGGTACAGCGCCATTTGAATTATCGGCAGAAATTTTACAAGGCACAACGGTCGTCGATAATTTTACAACGACGCTCAATTCCTCGCCTGCATTATTTCAATTTTGCCCGCCTGTTGGAAATCCAACGGGTAGTTTTTTAGTAAAAGCAACCAGCCTGACGGATGCCTTTTGCACTTGTAATTAGGCATTATGCGATGAATATCCAAGAACAAATCCGTTAGGTGATTAATGGATAATTAATTAAGTAAAATAGATTTCGTTAAAATTTAAAATAAACACGATGAGTCAAATAAACATTTTAGAAAATGATATTACGGGTAGTATTGGTACATCTAACTATATTTGCACCATTAATTGGCGAAATGGGGTAATTATGATCGACGAACCTACCAATCTTGGTGGGCAAGACACAGCACCCGATCCATATACCACGCTGCTGGCCGCGCTAGCAGGCTGTACATTGAGTACTTTGAGGATGTATATCGACCGGAAAGGTTGGGTAATTCCTGACATCTCTGTTCAGTTGAATATGTCTCAAGACCGTGAAAACGGGTTTACTACATTTATCAAAAGGGACATTTATTTTTCAAGTGATGTTTCCTCAGAACAGAAAGATAGGTTGCTCATAATTGCTGGCAAATGTCCCGTTTCAAAAATATTGGAAAATAACGTAATCATAAATACAACGATTTAAAGATGGATGTAAAACAAAAAGATAATACCGAAAAAGGTATGTTCTATATCGAACAAGACGGTAAATTAATGGCGGAAATGACTTATGTGTGGGCTGGCACAGACCGGATCATTATTGACCACACAGCGGTAAACGAAGCATTGAAAGGGATGGGAGCAGGCAAACAAATGGTGACTAAAGCCGTAGAATTTGCTAGAGAAAAAGGAATTAAAATCATACCTTTATGCCCGTTTGCAAAAAGTGTATTTGATAAAGTAACTGAATTTAAAGACGTACTATAAATTTAAACGTTATGGATAAAAATAATTTAATAAAAGAATATTCTAATGGTGAAGTCACTGTCGTTTGGCAATCCTCAAAATGTATTCACTCGGCCAACTGTGTGAAGCACCTTTCTGCTGTTTTCCAGCCTCAATCGCATCCTTGGATTAAAATAGACAATGCCACAACTGCTGAAATTGTAGCAACTGTGGCGAAATGTCCTTCTGGTGCATTGAGCATCAAAGAAACGGTGGAATAAATTATACTTCTTTATATTGGTTTGGCCATATGGATTATATAACCAAACCAATATAAACTATTTAAACTAAATAAAAACCAAAATAGTAATGATTTTTACATTATTTTTGACAAATAAGCCTTAAATTCCTGTTTTAACTCCATATACAATTTGGTGAATTGCTCCATTCGATCGCGTAATTGTGCATGATCAGCAAAACTTTGGTGATCTATTGCTATGGGTGCCGCCTGCGCTGCAAATGCCAAAAACTCTTCATGCTCTCTTGAATCGTGGAGTAGTTCAACAATCTCCTGATTCTGTATGATGAACTGATTTTGGAAATGTTCCAAATGCCCTAATACTTCTTTATCCGTGTAATTATTGACCATTTCGCCCAGCCTCTTATTAAATATAACGAGTTCATCTTTGTAAAAGTTGAGTTCGCTCGTCCATACCTCATGCTCAAAATGCAGCACATCAATATGCTTTTTATCTTTTTTTAATTCCGACATAATAGTGTAAATATAAGTTTTTGTGATATAATGGTGCAAAGATAATTGGAGTGAATAGTAATTACCACAATCTAAGTCATCTGCTGTATTAAGTTTGCTCATGTTAAAATAAGAATAGTATTCAACACAATTGACAGGATACATTCCTCATTTCATCGAATCATATAGCCTATTGGCAGTTTATACTTGTGTTATCAACGATATAAAAAGTACTTTTGAACATCTAAAATGACATAAAGTACCGCAATGAATATTATAGAAGCAACAAATATCACCCATTATTTTTCCAAGAAAGATAAAGTACTCGACGGCATCCATCTGAGTGTAAAAGCCGGTAGTATTTACGGATTTCTAGGCCCCAATGGTGCCGGAAAAACCACTACCCTACGCTTGATCCTCGGATTGCTCCGAAAGCAAGAAGGCGAAATCTTATTATTTGGAAAACCTTTCGCGACACACCGAACAACATCATTACGCCAAATAGGATCACTCATCGAAAGCCCTTCCCTGTATGGACAATTGACGGCAGCAGAAAACCTGCAAGTGTGGCAAAAAATCTATCAATGCCCAAAAACACGCATACAAACAGTGTTGGATCTAGTAGGACTTCACAATACGGGTTCAAAAAAAACCAGTCAGTTTTCTTTAGGCATGAAACAGCGGCTTGCCATTGCGGTCGCGCTTTTACATAACCCGCCCTTACTCATCCTCGACGAACCGAGCAATGGCCTCGACCCAAGTGGCATCATCGAAATGCGGGAATTACTCAAAATGCTCAATAGAGAACACGGTATTACCATATTGATTTCCAGCCACTTATTACCCGAAATTGAAAAACTAGTCACCGATATTGGTATTATTAACAACGGTAAAATATTGTTTCAAGGCAGTCTGGATGAACTCATCCAACGACAAAGACAAGCAGCCACGCTGGTATTTGAAACCAATAACCCAACGGAGGCATTGCGTATGATACAAACCCAATACCATACCGCTAGCCTGTTGGATGGCAAAATAAAACTCCCCAACCTCGATAACACAGCGATCGCCCAACTCAACCGCCAACTTGTTACGCAAGGCATTGATGTACACGGTATTGCTATGATAGAAAATGACTTGGAAACTATTTTTATGCACCTCACCAAATAAATTAAACCATTAAAATGACATTTATACATAGTTTTCAAAGCGAATGGCTCAAAACTAGGCGCAGCCTTGCGGCTTGGCTGGTTATTATCGGCAGTTTTTTTATACCAGCTATCATGTTTGCTGTCAGGCTGGTTTATCATGAAAAATTGGAGGGCGATAGTATTGCACCTGCGTTTTGGGAGACGCTTTTCGGGAATTGCTGGCAGCCAATGGCTGTGCTTCTACTACCAATGGGTGTAATATTGTCCACCAGTTTGATTGCGCAATTGGAATACAGGAACAATACATGGAAGCAATTACACACGACACCGCAGTATTTTAGCATTATATTTTTAGCCAAATTTGCGGTAATACTAACCATGATGCTTCAGTTTTTGGTACTTTTCTTTATTGGTATCCTGCTCTCGGGATTTGTACCGCACCTGCTTTTTGGTGTTGCGCTCCCGCAGGAATCTATACCTTGGGGATATTTTATGAAGCAAAATGCCTATTTTTTTATAGATTGTTTGCCTATCATTGCGCTACAATACCTGATTAGTCTTCAATTCAAAAATTTTTTGGTACCACTTGGGGTAGGTTTGGGCATTATGTTGGCCTCTTTAATTAGTTTGGAATGGAAGTACTGTTATTGGATGCCTTATACCCATTGTTCCCTTAATTTTTATGCGATCAAGCATATAAAAGGTGCTATTGATCCAAGTGTAAATTATCATGCTTGGGCACTCGGCTATTTTGTTTTATTTATGGTGATTAGTTTTATTTTGTACATTACACAAAAACAAAAAGGATAATGAAAAAGTCATTCGTGGTATTTTTACACGCCAGTTATTGGTTCATGTATGCGATGGTGCTTGTTTTTATTTTTGCGGGTTTGCGTTGGCGTATTGTACCAACCCCCTCTTTAGGCAACCTATTTTATACGCATCCACTAGGAGTTATGTCCACTGTACCCAATATTTTTGCATTTTATGGGTTTTACTTTTGGGTTTTTCCGTTTTTTTTAACCTCCCGAAAACTTTGGTACGCGCTGCTGGCAGGAATTTTTGTTGCTGCTTCGGGGGCATTAATTGGATCGGTAGTACTGTATATCAGATTCACGGAATTGCGGCATATGTTCCTAAACGGGGACGAGATCTTTAATTTTCTGACTTGGATGACGCTCGTGGCCTTGGTGCATGGTGCATTGGCTTTAATTATTCGCGGCTTTATCAGTTGGTATGAAGACCTAAAAAATAAGGAAGCGTTGACAAAAAAGAATTTTGAGATGGAAATGGCTTTGGTAAAATCACAATTAGATCCACATTTTTTGTTCAATACCATCAATAATATCGATATTCTTATTTCGCGGGATGCGACCAAAGCCTCTGCGTATTTGAATAAACTTTCGGATATTATGCGTTTTATGCTGTATGAAACAAAATCGGAGCGCATACCTTTGCAAAAAGAATGGACATACCTCGAAAAATATATTGAATTGCAAAAAATAAGAACGGTGCATACCAATTTTGCCGCATATACCATAGAAGGCAATACCGATGGTGTTTTGATTGCTCCGATGACTTTTATTCCTTTTGTTGAAAATGCCTTTAAACACGCAGAAGGGATGAAAATGGATGACGCTATTCAAATAAAAATCGTAGTGATGGAGCATACCATTTCATTTGAATGCAGGAACAAATATGTGCAATCGGAATTGCCCAAATTAGAGGCTAGCGGATTGGGTAATAATTTGATTGTTAAACGTTTAGCATTACTTTATCCAAATAAACACGAACTGAATATTATCCATCAGGAAGATACGTACACGGTCAATTTAAACATCAATAGATCCTAATGCTTATAAAATGTATCATTGTAGAAGACGAACCACTCGCGCAGGAGCGGGCAAAAGAGTATATTTTGAAATTACCTTTTTTACAACTTTTGGCTACTTTCCACAATGCTGCGGATGCTTTGGTGTTCCTAAAAACCAATAAAGTAGATCTTCTTTTTTTGGATATCCATTTGGGCGCGCTTTCGGGGATTCAGTTACTCGAAAACGCGACCATTACGAGCCAGGTCATCCTTACTACTGCTTACCATGAATATGCATTGAAAGGATTTGACCTAAAAGTAACCGATTATTTGCTCAAACCTTATACTTTTGAGCGTTTTGTGCAGGCTGTGGAACGAGTACAGGCACACTTTAGCAAGATAGAACAAAGTGTGGAGCGACATTTTCTTTTTGTAAAAGTAGAATATCGCCTGGAAAAAATTTTTATCGATGATATTTTGTACATCGAAGGTATGGGCGATTACCGACGTATCCATACCAAAGATAAACGTTTGATGACGCTGCAAACTTTTAACGAAATAGAGCAAGATATACCGGATCAAATGGTTTGTCGTGTACACAAATCGTTCATGGTAGCGGTGGACAAAATAGATTCCGTGGAAAAAGATCGAATTAAAATAGGAGCAGTGTATATTCCTATCTCGGAGACCTATAAAACGACCTTTTTTGAATTGATACAACCTAGAAAGTGAAGTGTTTTTTCTTACCGCAGGAATGTCACGGCGTAGCGTACACTTTTTCACCACAAAGGTGCACAAGAGGACTAAAAG
>JAAFHO010000155.1 GCA_013297575.1 Chitinophagales bacterium | reverse complement strand
ATGACAATGGGTAATAGCTGGAGTTATGTACCCAATGATGTCTATAAACCAACGAACGAAATTATTGAAAAACTGGTCGATATCGTGAGTAAAGGCGGTAATTACCTCTTGAATATAGGCCCTAGTCCCGATGGTGAACTAGACCCCGTGGCTTACCAGCGCCTTAAAGAAATAGGCGCTTGGATACGTACCAATGGAGCGTCTATTTATGGGACAAGAATCTACTCCTCTTTTAGTGAAGGGGATGCAATTCGTTATACGCAGTCGAAAGATGGCAAAACCCAATATGTTTTTCTTTTTGATTTCCCGAAAGAGAAACTCCTTTTATCAAAAATTGCTTTGTCAAAAAAAGCAAAAATTGAATTGCTGGGCAGTACGTCGAATATTTCATGGAAACAGAATGGCGCAGTAGTCGAAATATCATTGCCAGAAGGATTAAAATCGGTAACTGATCATGTTTGGGTATTGAAAATTTCAAATAATTAAACCTGATACACGAGCATTGTGCATCAAATTTACTCTTTTTTGATGCACAATGCTCCTTTTTTATTCTATTTTAAAAGTTGTTCGGCGGTTTTGTTGGTGCTCTTGCTCCGTACACTTATTACAATTACAGCCAGCTGCGGGGTTGCCCTCGCCGTACCCAATAGCACTTAGCCTTTCGGTACTAATTCCCTTCCCAGTCAAATAATTAACAGCACTTTCTGCCCTTTTTTGAGAGAGATTTTGGTTGTAACTATCATTGCCCCTGCAATCGGTATGGCTTCCTAATTGTATGCGAATGGTGGGGTTTTGAGATAACATCTCGGCGAGTTTGTTTAGGGTAGGTTCGGCATCTGGGCGAATATCCCATTTATCGTAATCGTAATAGATATTTTCTAGTACAATTTCCTTATTTCGATAAATCTTGTCCAATACAATTTCAACTTCAAAGGTTTGTATGGGTTTATTCGGGTCTTTCCCGATGCCTTTGGTGCTGAATTTTGTGTAATTACTGAGGTATTCCTCTTTGTTTCCCGTAAACTTATAATCTTTTTGTGCAGCGGCAACAATCTTGAAATAACCATCTGGACCTGTTTTTAGCACAATTGGTTTTTCCTGCCCTTCAATACTGACATTCACCTTGTCCAAGGGGCGTCTGCCAAGTACTTTTGAGTTGGGATCATCTGCTATAGTATATATTTTCTCTACCACATATCCTTCAATAATGATCTGGTGCACTATATCCTTTTTAGACACAGTATCTACAGGCACAGGCGGCGGCGGAGGTGGCACTCGCTGTGTAAACTGATAAATATCATCCATGCCCTTGGCTTTGTCATTGGGTCTATTGGACGTAAAAAATCCACTACGAATAATATCACCTTCCTTAAGTAAAGAAGGTTTATTTGTAGTATTGGAAGATACAATAAGTCCAAAATCATCGCCACCGGAATTAATAGGCGATTTTAGATTAGCTGGTGGTGCCCAGTTTATTTTATCCAATTTGTAGGTCTTAAAAATATCCAAACCGCCCATACCCGGATGACCATTGGATGCAAAGTATAAGGTATCGGCATCAAAGGTAGGGAACAGGTCATTTCCGGTTGTGTTGATGCTTCTACTGAGTAATTTGGGGTCGCCCCATCCGGTTTCATTATTGGGCTTTCTTGTTACAGCATAGATATCATAACCTCCCCAACCCTCAGGGTCATTGGATGCAAAATACAGGGTGCTTCCATCGGGCGATAGACAAGGGTGTACGTAGTTAATCCGATCTTTTTGGAACAATAGTGGGGTAGGGGACGACCAAGTTTTATTTTCATTGATTTGGGCAACAAATATTTTACAGAATTGGTCATCTCCTTTATAGGCTCCACTGGTTCGGACAAAGAAAATTTCATCCCCTTTCTTATTGAAACAGGGTGTTCCTTCATTATTGGGGCTATTGAATACAATATCGTAGTTTTGTGGGCTGGCTTCGGTGGCTTCTACCACAAAAATATCCATAAAACGATTACCAGTCCAGCCATAATTACTTTTACCAGTGCTGCTAGAGCGATCACTCGTAAACACAAGCCGTTTATCGGGCGCCCAAATGGGAGAAAAGTCATTCTGAGGACTGTTAAATGGCGCTAGATCAATCGAATATCCATTATTGGCGGCCTGCTTGTTCCAATCTTGCGCCACAGCACAGGAAGTAATTTCCTTGCGATATTCGTAAGGGCTACCAATTTCGATACCTAAGTTTTTAAACTCTTCTAAGGCTTCTTTATATTTTTCGGTTTGTTTCAGGGTGTAAGCATATCCCTTCAGCGCTTCTGCACCATAACTATTATCGTAGGCAGTTTTATACCATTGGACTGCTTGTTGAGGTTTGCCAATATGTTGATACGACGCTGCTATTTGATAAGCCAATTTCCCTTTTTCATTGCGCGATTTCGACTTTCCGTACTCCTTTTGCAGCATTGGAATAGCATTGTCATATCTTTTTAGGTTATAAGCGGTAGTGCCATCTTTTATTTTGATGGTGTAGTTGCAACTAGCAAAAAATGCTATAAATAATAGCAATGCAGAAAGCGAAAAGTTATTTTTGTTCTTCATAATTTTGGTATAAACGTACAAACCTATTTTGTTTGTACGCAAAAATAGTTGTAATATTTTAACAAACATAAAAAATAAAACAAAGCACGCACTACCTTTGCAACATGCAATCATTAAAAGAGATTATTTTTCTGCTCAATCAGCATAATATCAATCCCTTTGAACACCTCCGTGAGGGTGATGGCCGTGGAGGTTCATCTAAACTACTGGCGTTTTTTGAAGGAGTAAGTGATGGTGAACTAAATACTGATTCCGAAGCAGAGCGTATTCTATACCAAGGTCATATTGGCGGTAATGCATATCGGAAACTCAAATCCGATATCAAGGGTCATTTAATTGATGCTGTGCTCGATATTAATACCTTCAAATCTGATTTCTCGGATTATCAAAGGGCCTATTACGAATGCCATAAAAAATGGGTAGTAGTAAGGATATTGGCGGGTATGAATGCCAGTATATCAGCGATGGAACTTGCCGAAAAATTGCTCAATAAAGCGATCAAGTTTGATTTTACCTTCCTTTCAATGGATATTTGCTCTTTTTTGCGCATTCAGTATGGGTTAAGGGAGAGTAATAGTGCTAAGTATAAATCAATGAATGAGGCATTCAAGCAGTTTCGTACGTTATACGATGCAGAATGCCTTGCAGAGCAATTATATACAGAGTTGATGGTGTTATTTGTCAATAATAAGAGTGAAAATGCCAATATCCACGATCAGGCTGTATCGTCTTATAATATCATATTGCCGTATTTGGAGCAGTTTAAATCCTATAAACTACAGATGTATGGCTACTTGATTGGACTTGCCCGTTATACCAGTATTAAGGATTATGAAAATGTAATTGCATACTGTAACGAAGCTATTGTTTTTTTCAAAGACCGCCCTTACGAAGCGCGAACGCCACTACAAATATTCCACTATCAAAATTTAATTAGCAATATCCAACTTGGGCAGTTCCTCGAAGGTCAGGTTTCGGCCAACGAATGCCTGCGTTTTTTGAAGGAGGGTACATTTAATTGGTTCAAATACCAAGAGTTATTTATTAGTTTGAGTTTTCACTCTAAGGAATACGAACAGGTGGATAAAACACTTCAAACCATCTATAGCCACCCCCGCTTCCAATTTTTACCCGACAATGCAAAGGAAATATGGGCCATTTATGAGGCTTATTTATTTTATTTACACTCATTGGGCTTAGTTGTGTCCTCTTTAGCCTTAAAATTTAGGCTAGATCGATTTGAAAAGCGCACCCCCATTTTCTCTAAAGATAAAGGGGGATTAAATGTAGCAATTATCATTATTCGTTATCTCATTTTACTAAATGAGAAAAGATTTCGCCTCATTTTAGACAAACATGATGCCGTTAATCAATACTGCTATCGGCATTTGAAAGGCGAGAACACCAAGCGAAGTTATTATTTTATCAAAATGCTATTGGCCATACCATTTGTTCAATTTGATGGAAAACTAGTAGAAGTAAAAGTAAAAAGTTATAAACAAAAATTGAGCAGTGTGCCCTTTCATGTAGATAACCAATCGCATGAACTGGAAATTATCCCATACGAAAGGCTTTGGGAAATGGCTATGACTTCTATCTAAAATTGTCTTCGCAAGACAATTTGCATCTTTTTTACTGCCGCATTCTATACAATATTAATATTTTCTCGGGGATGCATATTTTTTAAATAACTGTTAATCAGTTATTTATGGGATTTTTATGGATTATTTTCATTAAATATGACGTAACTTTTTTTTATTTTTCGTTTTTGTATATACTTACACCTGTTATACCTTTATGCTACAATAAATAATTATACTTTTTTAATCCATTTACCTTTCTCGTTTTTATTTTAGCATCTTATGAACAATAACAGCATCTCCGCGTCTGCAGAGCAGGCGTATCGTGGTATTACAGGTAACATAATAGTTGATACTACGACAGTCTAACAATGTTTTTTACCACCGCTAAGCCGACCAAATTTGGTCGGCTTTTTTTTGTGCCCAGCAAGGGCATCTACTACTGGATGCTGCAGATCTGCAAACGTTTGGCAGCGAGGAGTAATAGCCAAGGGTAAGAGGGGCTGGGGGCTGAAATCGCACATAAGGCCATAATACTTACGCCTTTAACGGAAATGCATACACTTTCTAGTAAAATCTTAATGAACCGCCGTGATACAAAACCTATACATCCCGAGGAGTGAGCGTCGGAGGGCTAACGCCCTCCTTCTACTCGATCTATTTCTTGTACATGGCTAATTTAACAACACCCAATCGTTGGAAAAAGTGACCAACAGACACGCGTAATACACCTATACCATATTTCATACTTCTACTAAAATTAATACTGGATGCTTCTTCAAAATACTTAGTGGGACAAGTTACTTCCCCAATATCAAAACCAGCATAAACAATCTGCGAAAGCATTTCATTGTCAAATACAAAATCGTCAGAATTGGCATTGTAGTTAATAGCCTCTAACACCTCTTTACTAAAGGAACGATACCCAGTATGGTATTCTGATAACTTGTAGTTAATCAATACGTTCTGAGTAAAAGTAAGAAATCGATTGGCAATATATTTGTACATGGGCATACCGCCTTTAAGCGCGCCCATACCCAATATACGCGACCCCAATACCACAGGATATAAACCCTCACCAATGATATTGACCATAGATGGAATGAGCAATGGTGTGTATTGATAATCGGGGTGCAACATAATAACGATATCTCCTTTTATTTCCAGTGCTTTGTTGTACAAGGATTTTTGGTTGCCGCCATATCCCTTGTTTTTTTCATGTACAATAACATGATTGATACCCAAAGACTTAGCTAATTCAGCGGTGTTATCTTTACTATTGTCATCACACAGAATCACTTCGTCCACGAGGTCAAAAGGGATCTCTTTATAGGTTTTTTCCAATGTTTTAGCTGCGTTATATGCTGGCAGCACTACCACTACTTTTTTGCCTTTATACATTTGAGTAAGGGTTTATTTTATTTGCTTTCTTCTTCGGTTTTGATGGCAGTATCTGCGGGTGTTTCGGCTGCTGTTGCAGATTCTACTGGTGCTTCGGTCGCTTTTTTAGCCTCCTCAATCATATTGTGGCTATGCATAAAGGCAAACCATTTGATACATTTCTTAATATCATTGGCATGAACGCGATCTTGATCGTGCTCGGGCAAAACCGCCGTAAAATAGGCGCGCATTTCTGCACTATTTGCTTTAGAAGCATCTGGTAAAGGGTTGGCCTCTAACGCGGCTTCCATTTTCAGAAATACCTCACCCAACGAAATGGTATCTCCACCTTCATCGTTATCCACATAGATACCAATAGTACCCAAGGGTGTTACAGGGTTTTGGCGGACAGATACAAAGCGTGTTCTGTCCTCATTACGGTCTTCAATGATCAAGCCATTGCCGCGCGTAGATACTAACTTGTGGACGCCAGGAATGCCCGACACCACGACATATTTTTCTAAATTCATAATTTTTATGTTTTGAAATCATTACGACTAAACTGTCATAATCTCTTTTTCTTTAATTTCTAGTACTTTGTCAACCATGGCAACGTATTTATTTACCATTTCTTGGATTTCACTTTCTTTGCGTTTGCCCAAATCTTCTGCCAATCCATCTTTTACGGCTTTTTTGATACCGTCCAATACTTTATGTCGAATATTGCGCACCGCTACTTTTGTTTCTTCGCCTACTCCACGGGCTTTTTTGGATAAGTCTTTACGGCGCTCTTCCGTAAGGGGTGGAATAGATAAACGCACTATTTCACCGTCATTCATCGGGGTAATACCCATATTTGAATTGATAATTGCACGTTCAATAGGGCCTACCATATTGCGTTCCCATGGTTGTACTACAATAGTACGCGCATCGCTGATTTGAATATTAGCAATCTGAGCAAGTGGGGTAGGGGCACCATAATAGTCCACCATTAAATCTGATAATAGATTGGTTGATGCTTTACCAGTACGTAGTTTGACCAGTTCGTGGTCGAGGTGCTCCATCGCCTTTTTCATGGCCAATTCGCCATCGCTGAATAATTTATTGACTTCTTCCATAATTTTTATTGTTATTCGGCCATTTAAGATGCCTTAAAAAATCGGGCGCAAATGTCGGTATTTTTTCTCAAAAACTAAATATAATGAAAGAAAACATCTTGGAATAAAAAAACTAAACTATTGATGTGATAATTCTATGTACTTTGCACCCCGATTTTGCATTATGACAGATTTTGACGATATGAGGAATGTCCTCGCCCGAATACAAGCATTAGAAAATAAAATTGGGCGGCAGGTCTTTCAATTGAAGGGTTTGATGTCGGTCACCCAGGCCATCAACGAAAACGTTGGTGCAGTTGACCTATTTGAAATGCTGGGAAGATATCTCAATTTCGAAATGCAGATTAGCCGTTTTTCACTGCTATTCAAAGAGGGTAATGAGTGGAAGATTGTCTCCACACTTGGTGCGAACAATAGTTTTTTTGATTCCGAAATACTCAGTCCAATAATGGCCACCCACGGAACGGGAACACGCAAGTTACAACAAGGCAAGCACGAGTTTATCGATCAATTCGAGTATGGTTTGCAGGTAATGCACAAGAATACCCCGCTTGCGTATCTATTTATGGCTGGTTTTAAGCAGACCGATGATGTGGTAGCCCAATTAGATTTTGTGACAGCTGTAACAAATGTGGTAGCAGTAGCCATAGAAAACAAACGAATGTTTAAGGAGCAATTCAATCAGCGGATTTTTAACCGCGAAGTAGAACTTGCAGCGGAAATCCAAAAAGCATTGGTGCCAAGGCGTTTGCCACAGTGCGATGCTTATGAAATGAGTAGCATTTATAAGCCACACTTTGCCGTAGGTGGCGATTATTATGATGTCGTAGAGTTTTCAGACGGCAAAGTAGCATTTTGTATTGCTGATATTACAGGAAAAGGTGTTTCTGCGGCCCTTTTGATGGCTAATTTTCAAGCAACATTCCATGCTTTAGTACCCAGAAGACCAACTTTGGAGGAGATTGTAAATGAAATGAATGCTGCTGTTCACCGAGTAACTGATGGCGATCGCTTTATTACGTTATTCCTTGGTAAATACGATGTAGATACCCGAACCTTACATTATGTAAATGCGGGACATACTCCCCCTTTTTTAATTATGGGTGGTGAAGTGGTTCGGTTAAAGAATGGTACTACGGTCTTGGGTTGGCTACCAGAACTCCCTTTTTTGGAAATTGGAGGTGTTTGTCTTACTGGCGAAGCACTATTGTTTACTTACACAGATGGACTCACCGATGTACGTAATGATAAGGGCGAAGATTTTAGCGATGAAATATTATTGGAGTTTTTAAAAGAGCATGCCCACTTGCCTGCTAAGATTATCAATGAAAAATTACTTTTATTTGTTGATCGGTTTAAAGGCGACGAGCCTTATCCCGATGATATAACCGTTTTAAGTTGTAGAGTATTCTAATGAAAGAACCTTTTAATGTTCAGGTCAACGACCGTTTTCAGTACGAAATCACACCTGATCAAGCAAATACACTTGATATTGTTCCTAATGGAGTAAATACGTTTCATGCACTAGAAAATGGCCATGCTTATCAGATTCGAGTCGTTGAAGCCAATTATGCGCAACGATTTTTTGAATTAGATGTGAACGGGCATCGGTTTAAAGTACATATCACAGATTATTATGAAAGGCTAATTCAGCAAATGGGATTAAATGTACTTGCTGTACAAAAGCAAAATACAATTAAAGCACCTATGCCTGGACTAGTGATAGGCGTAGCAGTAGCACCTAGCCAAGCCGTTCAAAAAGGAGATACCCTGCTCATTCTAGAAGCCATGAAAATGGAAAATGTTATCAAAGCAACTTATGATGGAGTGGTAAAAAGTATTCATGTGGAAAAAGGAGCAGCAGTTGAGAAAGGACAATTGCTTTTAGAGATGGAATAAGATGCCTTTTCTAAAAAAAATAAAATAATTGCTCGATTATTTATACACTATTTAGATAAATAAATACGTACTTTTGCGCGGTTTTTGAATTGAATTGCCCTTAAAAACCATATTTTGATTACCCTTTAATTTTTGAATATATACTTTGAGTTTTTTTAAATTTTTTAAGCAAGAATTGGCCATCGACTTGGGTACCGCAAATACCCTAATTATGATGAACGACCAAGTGGTAGTGGATGAACCCTCTATTGTTGCTGTAGATCGCCGGACAGGCCAAACAATCGCGGTAGGCTTGAAGGCCATGCAAATGCACGAAAAAACCCACGAAAACATTAAAACAATCCGGCCACTTAAAGATGGAGTGATTGCCGACTTTCAGGCTGCTGAAGCCATGATTGAAGGTATGATTAATATGGTTGGGCGGCGCAGTAGCCTGTTTAATCACCTCAAAATGGTAATTTGTATCCCAAGTGGTATTACAGAGGTAGAAAAACGCGCTGTTTTTGACTCCGCTGATCACGTTGATTCAAAAGAAACTTATCTGATCCATGAGCCAATGGCGGCTGCATTAGGTATCGGCCTTAATGTCGAAGAGCCTATTGGTAATATGATTATTGATATTGGCGGTGGTACCACAGAAATTGCTGTTATTGCGCTTTCTGGTATCGTTTGTGACCAGTCTATCCGAATCGCAGGCGATGAGTTGACGAACGATATTATGGCTTACATGAAGCGCGAACACAATATGCTGATTGGTGAGCGTACCGCTGAACAAGTAAAAATCCATGTAGGTTCTGCTCTGCATGATTTAGAAAATCCACCAGAGGACTATGCCGTAAATGGCCGCGACTTGATGACCGGTATTCCAAAGCAAATTAAAGTAGGTTACCAAGAAGTAGCTTACGCTATTGATAAAAGTGTAAGTAAAATCGAAGACGCTGTATTGCGCGCATTGGAACAAACACCACCTGAGTTGGCTTCAGATATTTTCAAAACCGGTCTTTATCTTACAGGTGGTGGTGCATTACTGCGTGGTTTGGACAAACGCTTGGAAGGGAAAACCAAATTAAATGTACATTTGGCTAATGACCCATTGCGTGCAGTTGTCCGTGGAACGGGTATGGTGTTGAGTAATCCTGGTAAATATTCCTTTTTGATCGACCGGAAAAGCGTATAATATATGCGTGCTCTATTGCAGTTACTCTTCCAGAACGGGGGATTCATTACCTTTGTACTTGTCGAGGCAGTCTGTTTTTACATGATTGTTAACTTCAATACAAAGCA
>JAAFHO010000154.1 GCA_013297575.1 Chitinophagales bacterium | reverse complement strand
GGCCGCACCGAGTTGGTGCCAAAACTGCTAAACAAATCCGAATTTTCTAAGAAAAACTGCCGCCTTTCGGGAAAAAACAATTCAAAACGATCCAAATTGGTCACTTGTTGGTCCACATCCACTTGTGAAAAATCTGGGTTGATGGTCAAGTCGAGATTAAGCGATGATGTGACCGCAATTTTTCCATCTACCCCAAATGCGGTACGTGTATCTGCTTTTTCGAGCTGCTCATAATTTTTTGTCACCGCGCCCAATGCGTAAGGAATAATAGAAATATTATTACTGGGGGTTGGTGGTGCTTCATCCCAAACGAGTACACCTGTATAAGCGAGGGTAATACTTTTGAATTGCCGTGGAATAGGCGCCCATGATGATTTTTCATTGGATTTGATATCTAAACGGCTAAAATTCATGCCCCAGCGTGTTTCTCCTGCTTTATAACGCAGTGTTTTGAACGGTATCGCTGCTTCAAAAATCCAACGATCGCCAAGGTATTTAGTGGCCGATATCCATTTATTGTCCCAATTTACATTGAGTTCTGAACCATCATAAATCATCCCATCGAACTGCGCACCTGCTGGGTTTGCACCAAAAACAAAACCATTGGTCAGGTCATTAAATGGCTCGAGTATCAACCATAAATTATCGTTTTTGCCAAAATTAAAATCGCGTTTTAAAGACTCTACAATATAGGATTTATCCTTAATGGCTTCATAACAAACAGCCACCAAATACAGGTTTTTGTCATCGTAGGTAAATCGAAATTCCGTTTGTGCCCTTGTTAGGCTGGTATCCATAGGGGTTATCATCCAAAACGTGCTACCTAACGCGGTGTTTTGCCAACCCGAATCGTCCATATTGCCATCAATTTTAATTTCACCTTCGGCACGTTTGATCTTGTATTGAACAGATTCGTTTATTTTTTGGGCGTTCAAATGGGGCAATAAGCCAAAATATAGTGTAAAAGATACGATAATGGCAAAATAATGAGAATAATTCACTTTTGTTTGATAATTAATTGGTGTCAAAACTACTTGCGTTTTTGGTTTTAGGCATAATAAAGATCATTAAATAAGACCGGCTTCTAACGCAATCCGAGTCAATGACGCTGCATTTTTTGCATTTAGTTTGCGCATGAGATTGGTTCTATGGGTATCCACTGTTTTAGGGCTAATGAATAGTTTTTCGCCAATTTCGGTATTGTTCATACCTTGCGAAATCATACAAAGTATTTCTACTTCTCGTGAAGTGAGTTCGCTTAAAATCGGTAGTGTTAGACTGGCTCCAGGCTTATCATCTGCTTTTTGGCTCAATAAAAGGCTGGTATCAAAATAGGGTTTTCCTTTGGCAACTTGCTTAATGGCAAAAGAAAGTTCTTCAAAATCAGCTGTTTTTAAGACATAACCATCCGCCCCATTATCAATTGCGCTACGCACTAAGGAAGGTTCGGCATGCATGCTTAGGAGTATCACTTTCACAGTCGGGAAATGCGTATGGATATGCCGAGTTAGTTCTAAACCAGTCATATTGGGCATGTTAATATCGAGTATTGCAATATCAATGTTGTTTTGGGCTAATAACGTAATGGCTTCTCGCCCGTCTTTAGCACTTGCTACAATATGGAATTCCAAATCCTGCGACAATAATGCGATGAGGCCATTTAAGACCAAAGCATGGTCATCGGCTAAAAGTATATTTATAGTTTTAGACATTAACAAAAAAATTTCGGCCAAAATACGGAGATTAATCGTATATATTGCGACGAGTTACGTTGCCATTTAATGTGGGCGTAAATGATATGATACAAAAACCGCACGCCATTCCCGTAATTTTCCACTTGTAGGCCGCTCACGTTATATTGCCGAATGGTTGCGCGCCAAGATTTATCAATATTTTGTGGAATCCGATACTAATGGTCGTCCTTTTAATTGCAGCCTTGAATGGTGGTGCCAAAGTGGGCGGTTTTGCGTCGGCGGAGCAGCAGTATAACAACCATGAAATAGTTGAATTTGATGAACCGCTTATAACTCGTTCATTTTAACTATTTCATGGTTGTTTAACCGCTTAAAAGTTTAATGCTGCACAAAAAACTGCACGGGCAATTCTTGATTGATTTGCAACCAATACGTCCCTGTAGGCCAAGAGGCAACATCTATTTCAAGACCTTGAGTGGCAGATGTACTGTGCAACGTATGCACCAATTGACCGGCAACATTAAAAAATTGAATGTTTACATCATCTATGGACGCCATTTTAAGGGTAATGGCATCTGTGAATACCGGATTGGGAGCGAGCGTGTAAGCAGTATTCCCTTTTAAGGCAGTTGAAACTACTTTAGAATAGGCAAAATGGCCATCCATATCCACCTGTTTTAAACGGTAATAGTGTGTAGCGCGCTCCAGCGTTTTGTGCAGATAGGTATAAGGGCTTGGAGTACCTTTGCCAGTAATATGGTCTAACGTTTCCCATATTTGCCCATTATTGCTGTATTCCACTTCAAAATGGCTATTATCGCGTTCCATAGCAGTCCTCCAAGATATTAAAATGCCTTCTTTTACTGCCTTAGCCGTAATATCCACTAATTCGACGGGCAATGAAGCGGCCGCAATTGTAACGGGGTTGGGAGCAGCACTGCCAAAAACAACGGCTCCATTTCCGTAATTGCCATCGCTGCTGCCAGCAGGCGTTAAAAACTGGTTACTTAAAAAAGCACCATCACTCATATACATCGCAAAAACTTTTATTGCACCAAAAGAGGACAGGTATCCAAGTGCTGTTTTTGAAACTGCAATTTCAAAACCAGCCGTTTGAGAACTGTTTGCGGGTGCTGCGCCGATGGTTGTGCCATTGGGGCTACCAAAAAATGAATTGGATCCTCCGCCGCCTGCTGCAGTGCCGGCTAAAGTAAATAAGTCAACAAAGTAATTGGACGAACCAGCATTGGTACCAATCACCAAAGCGTAATCCGCATTGAATCCGGCATCAAAAGAAGTGCCCGAATTGAAATTATTAACGCCATTTGGCGCACCTGTCCGACCATAGTTGCCATTGTTATAGCCGCCCGTTTTGGTATCTAAAAACAAGACAATTCGATTGCCATTTTGGACGTTACCAGCCACTCCAAAGTTGATATTATTGGCATCGCCATTGACATAGAGGGCATTTATTTCGTGCCCAGCACCAAAACCAGGTGTTGGGCCTCCTGCACTGGTAGATGCCGCTGCTCCCCATTGGGATTCGTTGATTGTACCGTCAAAAGTAATTTGAGATGAAAGTGTGGAGGCGCACAGCAATAGCCCCAAAAGTGTTTGTAATGTTAGCAATTTCATACGAGATAGAATTTTAAATTTATTCGCAAATATAAGTAAGGTTTAACTTTGTTTATTCCATTTTACTATCAAAAAGTAGCGGAAAGCCAGTGTTTCACTTGTGATAATTGCGCCCACCAATCTGGCATATTATCTGGCCAATAGGGTAGAAGTAGGAATATGCCAGCCAGCATCGTAATTTTTAAAGCCAAACTTGCCCTTGAAAAATCGCGTTTGTCTTTAGCCGAAAACACTAAAAACATACTCATTATTGCGGGAAAAAGTAGCAGTACTACACCTGCCATGATACGCAATTCTTGGTTCATATTGTCTTGCCAAAACACCAATAAAATACCCATAAGCACACAAACTGCCAGCCCAGTAATACCTGCAGTTTTCTTGGCGGCGCGCACGCCCCGTAAAACCGGTGTGGTATTGCAACCGCACGCAGCATCACCTTGTACATCCTCTAAGTCCTTGATTTGTTCTCTAAATAAATTTGTGGCCATTCCAAATAACCCATACATCCAAACAATCCCCATTGCTTCGCGGATATCATGGGGGAAATAAAAAGAGGCTAACCACATGGGGCGGCTCTCTGGAATTAGCATAATTAAAGGCGTAACGCCACAAAGTAATGCTACCAATAAATTACCAACAAATGGTGTGCATTTTATTTGCCACGCGTATAAAAACAACAGGAAAGATACCGCAGGAAATAGCCATAAAGCCCAGTTGCCGTGTGGCTTTGGCATTTGTAGAAATAATTGGTACGATATTACAGTGATGCACAACTGCAAGCCCCAATATCCAATTAAGGCATAACCGGGTGAAAAATAACGTCCAATAACCACCTTTTCAGGACGATTAATAGCATCTATATCCCGATCAAAATAGTCGTTGATCAAATAACCCGCAAATGTGGTAAGAACTGTGGCTAATGCCAGCAACCCAAAACTATGCTCGTCCAATACTGGAATACCTCCCGACCGAACAATGGCGGGGCGAAGTACGCACCAATAGGGAATGGCCTGTGTTAAAAAGACCAAGAACAGATTGGGAAGGCGTAGAAAAGAGGGGATTAGCCACAGTCTTCCAAACATTTTTATGCGTTGAGCACCTTAGCAACCAAGTCAGCAGCCTCTTGGAACTCAATGGCTCCATACACTTTCAACCCTGATTCATCGATGATTTTTTTACCTAAATCGGCATTTGTACCTTGCAAACGCACAATAATTGGCACGGGAATCGTTCCAATTTTGTTATAAGCATCCACAACACCTTGTGCTACACGATCGCAACGAACAATACCACCAAAAATATTGATTAAGATGGCCTTTACGCTGCTATCTTTCAACATGAGGCGCATGGCATTTTCAACACGTTGTGCATCGGCGGTACCTCCTACATCCAAGAAATTGGCTGGTTCACCACCCGATAACTTGATCAAATCCATTGTGGACATAGCCAAACCTGCACCATTAACCATACAACCTACATTACCATCTAGTTTTACATAGTTAAGGTCGTACGATTGTGCTTCCACGTCGGTGGGATCTTCCTCATCAGTATCGCGCATGGCCAAAAGATCGGGATGGCGGTAAAGCGCATTTTCGTCCAAAGCCACTTTTGCATCAACTGCAATAATACGGTCGTCGCTGGTTTTGAGGCATGGATTGATCTCAAACATACTTGCATCGGAACCTACAAATGCTGCGTAAAGTTTTAGGATAAAATCGACCATTTCTTTCAACGCAGTACCGCTCAAACCGAGGTTAAAAGCAATTTTTTGCGCTTGGAAAGGGCGTAAACCCAAAAGTGGATCCACAAATTCGCTATAAACACGATCTGGCGTTTCTTCGGCTACCTTTTCGATATCCATACCGCCATCGGGAGAATAGACAATCACGTTACAAGATTTTGCGCGATCCATCAATACACTGATATAGAATTCTCTTGGTTCGCTTGCTCCCGGGTAAAACACATCCTGTGTAACTAATACTTTACGAACCAACTTGCCTTGCGGTGGTGTTTGGGGTGTAATAAGCATCATGCCGATCATTTGATCTGTTATTTCGCCTGCTTGCTCGGGGCTTTTTGCGAGTTTTACGCCGCCGCCTTTACCGCGACCGCCAGCATGTACTTGTGCTTTTACAACGCACCAGCCAGAATTGTATAGTTCTTTTATTTTGTGTGCTGCCGCGATGGCTTCGTCGGCTGTGGTGGCAACAATCCCTTCTTGGATTTTCACACCGTAAGATTTTAGCAATTCCTTGCCCTGATATTCGTGTAAATTCATATTTAAATTATATAATAGTCTTAATTATGTTTGCCTTAAAGACGGCCAAAAGTACGACGAGTCTTTTAGATTAGCATTAGTTAAAAGTGAAGTATTTTTTCAAATGTCGAAAATCAAATATTTGCTTTACCTTTGCGGGAAATATTTAGACAACACTATGGCAATAATGATTACCGACGAGTGCATCAATTGCGGCGCTTGTGAACCGGAATGTCCCAATAATGCAATTTATGAAGGTGGGGTAGAGTGGGCCATTGCAGATGGCAATACTGTAAAAGGCGATTATCTTCTAGAAACAGGCGCATCTGTGGATGCATCGGCCAAAAATTCCCCTGTTTCTGATGACTATTATTATATCGTACCGGATAAATGTACCGAATGCGTAGGTTTCCACGAAGAACCACAATGCGCTGCGGTGTGTCCGGTGGATTGCTGCGTACCTGACCCAGAAAGGGTAGAGGCCGATGATATTTTATTGGAACGCAAGGCTAGGTTACACTTATAAACCCAATTTTTTCATTTATAACACTCAAAATAATTCTATTTTTTGAGTGTTTTTAAATGATTTTGCCTCTTTTTATCGTGTGAAAATGATTTTTTTTATTTTTTCCATAAAAATTACTAACTATTTTATGGTATTTCAATTTGTGGCTCAAAATTTGCTGATTACATATTATACTGAGCGTTGTTAGGTTTTGTGTACAGATTTATAGGATTTTATGCGATTTTCATGCACAAAACCTACAGAGCCGAAGTATAACCACTAATTATTACACTGTATTTAATCCTTAAACTTTAATTTGTAAAATGCAAAAATTAAACTGCATTGTTGTAGAAGATGAGCCATTGGCAGCAGAAATTGTCTCTGAATATATTGAGCAAACCCCTTTTTTACACCTCGTAAAATGTTGTTCGGACGCATTTGACGCTCGGGAGACCCTCCGTACCCGCCAAGTCGATGTGATGTTTTTGGATATCAATATGCCCAAATTAACAGGGCTTGAGTTTTTGCGTTCAATAAGTAAACCGCCAAAAGTAATTATTACCTCGGCTTACCACGAGTACGGTATTGATGGTTTTGACCTTCAAGTTGTGGATTACTTGTTAAAACCCATTGAATATGAGCGTTTTAATGCTGCAGTGCAAAAGTTGATGTTGCCTGTTCACTTAACTACTACGGTGCCTGCGAGTGGTATTGTTAACGAAAATGCTAATATCCGACCCTACTATTTCTTTACGGTGAACAAGCGTTCAGTTAAGATTTATTTGGATGAAATTCAATATTTTGAAAGCCTAAAAGACAGTGTTACGATTTACACTGCTGAAAAAAAATACAATACCCATTACCAATTGGGTGAGTTAGAGTCTATTTTGCACGCAAAAAATTTCTTGCGCATCCATCGCTCTTTCTTGGTTTCTATTGACAAAATTGATTCTTTTTCTGCTGCGGAAGTGGAAATTTCCGGTCGCTCTGTGCCTATTGGTCGTAGCCATAAAGAACTGGTGATGGAAGTATTGGCACAAAAAACGACTTAAGCCGATACTGGGTTTTCTTATAAAAATTTTAGGTGCAGCGCACCGTGATATTTGTAGATAAAAGAGGCAAAGTCAACATTGAAGGTGCAGCGCACCGTGATATAAAATTTAATATTGCGGTGCGCTGCACCTTCAAAACGCGGGAAAAATTTATCATTGCTACAAATATTACGCGGCTCTGCCGCTCTTATACGAAAACCTTATAAGATTATAAACATACATTCCCTAAGATAATTTGGGAGCAACTGGAAATTTACCTGTATTGTTGCTATAAATTTAATTCAAAATTATCTTCGTAATGTCCGAAATCGAACATGCCCCGTTCGACTTCGGACTTTTTTTTAAATCAAAATTGATTTATGTAATTGATTTTCAGTTAGTTGTATTTTTGGAATATACCTTGCTCCTACTATATTGTATATTCCATTTATAATCATATTTTACTACTAACAGCGGTTAATCATGTTACAAAACTATCTAAAAATAGCACTACGCAACCTATCAAAAAACAGGGTTTATGCTTCCATTAATATTGGTGGATTAGCGGTAGGTATGGCCGTCGCGATGCTGATCGGGCTTTGGGTTTGGGACGAGTTGAATTTTAACCAATCGTTTTCCAATAAAAGTACCATTGCACGGGTCATGCAAAGTAAAACCTTTAATGGAACGGTACGCACCAACGGAGAAATACCGATTCCACTCGGTAACGAATTACAACATACCTACGGCAGTTATTTTCAGCATGTACTCCTCGCCACCAGCGAAATAGAAATGGTACTCCATACCGACGATAAAAAAATCATGAAATCGGGGATGTTTATCGCAGAAGACGCACCGAGTGTTTTTAGCATGAATATGATTAGCGGAGACCGGAATGCGCTCAAAACGCCACAATCTATGTTGTTGTCCGAAACATTGGCCAAAGCCCTGTTCGGAAGTACCGATGTGGTGGGCAAAGTTGTGACCATTATCAACGACATGCCCGTTACTATTTCAGGGGTTTTTGAGGATTTCCCTTTTAATTCTACGTTCAAAAATGTAAATTTCTTAGGTTCTTGGGCGCATTTGGCTTCGTTTCACCCTAGTATTCAACGATCTTTGGAAAAATGGGAAAATAATGGTTGGCAATTATTTGTACAAATTGCCCCTAATACTGATTTTGAAAGCATTAGCGCAAAAATAAAAGACGTAAAAAAGAGCAAAATTGACCCTTCCATTGCCAGTTACAACCCCGAAATACAGTTGCAACCCATGGCTCAATGGTACCTGTATTCCGAATATAAAGAGGGAAAAGTATCCGGCGGCAGGATTCAATATGTATGGATGTTTGGTATTATTGGATTTTTTGTACTGTTTTTGGCTTGTATCAATTTTATGAATTTGAGTACCGCCCGCAGCGAAAAAAGAGCCAAAGAAACGGGTATTCGTAAGGCAGTGGGTTCCGGTCGCCCACAACTGATTGCTCAATACCTCACGGAGTCGGTATTAGTGGCTTTTATTGCGATGGTTTTTGCGTTAGTTATTGTCCAATTGGCTTTGCCCCTGTTCAATACATTGGCGGATAAACAAATGATTGTACCCTATTTGAATCCGCTGTTTTCTTGTGCTGTATTAGGTTTTACGTTGGTTACCGGATTATTAGCAGGTACTTATCCTGCGTTTTATTTGTCTAGTTTTAGCCCCTTGAAGGTGCTAAAAGGCGGCGGATCGAGTATTGGAAAAATGGCATCGCTTCCTAGAAAAGTTTTGGTGGCCATTCAGTTTACGGTGTCTATTGTATTGATTATCAGCACTATAATCGTATATAAACAAATACAATTTACGCAAGATAGGGTAGTGGGTTACAACCGGGACGGCTTACTCACGGTAGAATCCAATAGCAATGCGATCAACGAACACTTTGATGCCATTAGAAATGACCTGCTCAATACTGGTGTAGTGGTAGAAGCAGGTGTATCCTCGTCGCCAGCCACCGAGATCCGCAATAGTCAAACCGATTTTGAGTGGAAAGGCAAACCCCAAAATGGTACGTATAATTTTTGTACCATTGGGGCTTCACAGTATTTTGGAAAAACAATCGGCTGGGAAATTATTGCAGGAAAAGACTACGAAACAGGCTTAACCGGAGCCGATGCACAGGGGTTAATCATCAACGAAACGGCACAAAAGACGATGGGTTTGAAGGATGCAGTGGGCGAAACGGTAAAATGGAACGATGTTGATTATCGCATCATTGGTGTTGTAAAAGATATGGTGATGGAATCTCCGTATCAGCCCATCAATCCAACGATTATATATATGAGTACAAAGCCGCTCCGCGTTGCAAATATGCGCTTAAAACCGAATGCGCCTACAAAAGAAGCCATAACAGCGATTGAAGGTGTCTTTCAAAAGTACAACCCATCGGAGCCATTTGTTTATAAATTTAGCGATGCTGAATATGCCAAAAAATTCGATGCCGAAAACCGGATCAGTAATTTATCATTGGTTTTTGCGCTATTGGCTATTTTTATTTCCTGCCTTGGTTTGTTCGCTTTGGCGGCATTTATGGCGGAGCAGCGCACCAAAGAAATTGGGGTACGCAAGGTGCTTGGTGCGAGTGTATTCAGTGTATGGGGCTTGTTATCCAAGGAATTTGTGGGATTAGTGGTACTTTCTTGCATTTTAGCCACACCAGTTGCCTATTATTATTTAAACAATTGGCTA
>JAAFHO010000153.1 GCA_013297575.1 Chitinophagales bacterium | reverse complement strand
GATAAGCACTTTCCCTTCGGCTAACGCGTCTTTAAAATTAAGTGTTTGGGCCGACAAGGCAGTTTGCCATGAGAGCAGCGCAATAAAAAAGAAATACCGCATGATGGTGTCGTTTTTGATGAAATACGCCATAGCAAACGATAGCATTGCCTCAAATGGTATTTATTATATCATAATTAAGTACTTAGACCCAATTGCAACAAATCGAATACGGTTATTTTTTCAACCAAATAGACCCGTTTTTTACCGTAATTTTATCCAGCAAATGTTCTTTATGCAGTTCATTCAATACTTTTTCTGCTTCTGGCCGTGGCAAATTGGATAATACCGAGAATTCTTTGGCTGTTAGTGTGGGGTAATGTGCAAACAAATCCTTCCAATCGGTGTGAATTGGCGTTTTCACAGCATCAGGACATAGACTTTGAATGGCGTTTTCAAAAGAGGCATATGGTTTTGAGCCGTATACAGTGAGCCTATTATTCGTTGAATCGGTGAAAAACAAGGTTGGAAAACCGCGTACGCCCAATTTTTTTCCTAAGTCCAAATCTGCTTGAAAATCCTGTTTTGCTGTGGACTCATAGTCTTTTTTAAGGGTAGTAGTATCCAAACCTACAGCAATTGCGGCGGTTGCAAGGTGTTCCCATTTGGTAATATTTTTCTTTTCGAGAAAAACCATTTCTCTTATTTTTCGCATAAACAACAATGCCTTTGTGCCATCTTGTCTTTGCGCCGCTTTAAATGCAATAGAAGGCGGATAAGAAGACGGCAGTGGATCCTCCAGCCAGACATCGCCATCAATCGGCATATCGTAATAGACGCTTACTTCATCCCAGTGGTGCGCCACATCAGAAGGTTTGCTAATGCCGCCACTGTTGTAAATATCCCACGACGGTAAAAGGCCGCCCATGCGGTACTCTATTTCAACAAAATCGGCGTATTCGAGTTTTAACTTGCGCAGTTGCGGCTCAATACCCCAACAACAAGAACAAATGGGATCTGTAAAATAAATAATACGCACAGGTTTTGTCTTAGCCATTGTATTGGTATTGGCTTGTGCGCCGCCAGCGTTTGGCATAGCACACGCGCCTTGCTCTGGGGTACAAAGCATTGGGTTTTTAAGTGCAGTGTCTGTCATTTTTTTTACATTAGTTTGTGCTTCACAACTCAACAAGCAGTTTGAAAACAAGAGGAGTATGAGTAAATTTATACGAGTCATTGTTGATATTTTGATTAATTTTGCACAAAGTTGGGGACAAATTATATACCCCACAATAAGTCAGAAAAATATGACTACTCAAAAAGAGGAATTAATAGCGGAAAGTTGCCCAATTGAAGGCTTATTGAAGATGCTTTCCGGCAAATGGAAGCCACAAATTTTTCAATTGGCGCAAGAACAGCCTGTTCGGTTCAATCGCCTTCTTCGACAATTGCCGGAGGCCAATAAACAATCTATTGCGGTCGCTTTAAAGGAATTGGAAGAGGCAGGTTTGTTGGTCAAAAATGTGGTACAATTAAAACCATTGCACATTGAATACGTCCTTTCGGAAAAAGGTATTTTGGTGATTCCTATTTTTCGGCAATTGGAAGGTTTGGTTTAAACGTTTGGACATAAATAATCGATACTTCCTTTTCAAAATAGAAATTGTTGATTCAAGAAGTGTCGATTATTTATATCCACGTACTTATCATAAAAATACGCCTACATTTTCAATATTTTATAACTACTCCATTTACCAGTTTGACGGATTTGTAGCACATACATACCCGCCGATAAATCAGCGATTGAAGTACGGCTATGGGACAAATCCTGCTCGCGCCACTGGCGTTGAACTTTACCATCCATGTCAGTTATGATCAAATCTGACATACCTGAAAGGGTAGTTTTGGCGCGAATATCCAGCACTTCCGAAACCGGGTTGGTGATAATAAACTGGTCATCTTGTGCAATTATTTCGGGCGCACTGGAACTGAGTAAAGTACTATCCAAAACAATATTTTCGTCTCCATTTTGATATACGGCCACAGTAGCGAATAAAAACAGCATTTCATTGGTTGTTTTTTCGCCCCATTTTACATCTTTTGGTGGAGAAAATGGATTATTTGGGTTGTTTTCGGTATTGTCGTAAGTGACCTCGGCCCTACAAATATGCGTTGTTTTTAGTTTGATGGGTTTACGCATGGTATAGGTACTTTGCCAATAAAAATCCCATTTAGGAATTTCAATCAATGGTACCGTATCCAATGGCGCGCCGGGCCGATAAGCAAATGCTTTGAACGATTTTCCAAATACGTGGGCGTGGGGCGTAAGCGTAAATACAGAAATAGGTGCGGGTACCCAATTGGATACCTTATCTTCTGATTTAAGGGTATGAATCGTATTTGCAGGGATCAAGAATGGCGGATTGACCAATCCATAAGTAGAATCGGCTGAAGTGAGCACGGCGTAATACAATTCCCGAGGCGTGCTTGGTGTCAGTTTAAAATTGATCACGGAGCCTTCATCTGTTTGGTTCAAATGGTTGGGAGCGAAGTGAATTTCAACGATAAAGTAACCATTTTTAGGGATTCGATAACCGAAATTGGGAGGCATTTTAATCGGTGTTCCACCGGGTGTCCATTCGGCAATCAGTTCAGCATTTTGGGTAATACCGCCTACCATACCATTGGTACTCCAACCCGGCAAAGGATCTGCTTGGTCTTTGAGCAATGGTTCGTTTGTTTTATCGGTATAGACCACAATATGGTGGATAATGGCATCATTACCGGGCAAAAACTCTACTTCATTAAAGAATTTATCCGTGGTTATGCCTGTTGGAATAGCGAATGCACGGTAGATATCTTCTTCTTGAAAAACCGTAAATTGTGGTGTAACTAATTGAATATCAACACTTGTCAATTGGCTGCCATTTTGAAAATTGGGCAACGCTGGTGCTTCTGCAAGATTCCCCGGTAATTGGCCGCCATTTACCCAGCCTTCTATCGTCTGGATTTCGGTATCGCTCAAATAATTTTCGTCTTTGAAATGACGATAACTCGGATTGGCACGCCAAGGCGGCATATAACGCGATTGCACCGCTTCCAACACTTGATCAGCGTTATTTTTGGCATCCGTCCAAGTTTCCAGTGCAAAGTTACCTACACCTCCTACACGGTGACAGGATACGCAATGGTCGTAGAGAATGGGGGCAACTTCATTGGCCCAAGTGGGTGTTTGAGCATGAAGGCTCGAAAAAGCGAGCGGCATAAAGAGCCAAAGTAATTTACTTTGCATGTTTTTGTTTTTATGTTTGTAATTGTTAACCACTGTTGAAGTTTTATTGGAATTATATCTCCTAAGACAATTAAAGGCATACATTACCCTGATCGTCACCCAAGATTTAATACAAAGAACGATATACCCTTACCAATGTTTACAAATATTTGATTAACAATCATTTATTTTAGATGAATGTCATTTAACATTTTCAGGATTGGCGGGTTTACTCAGATATTTCAGCAGGATAAGGACAAAAATGTAGTGGGCTACTAAATCAAGTAATGCCCCAATTTTGTTATACACCAAATTAAAATATTACCAACAACGACGAAATATTGACGCTTCATTATACCTTTGCCATATCACCTTTCAACTAAAGGTTAATTTTTTTTAGGACTATGACTTATACTGATGATCAACTGATTGGTGCCATTCAGCAGGGAGGTGCAGGACAAGAAAATGCCATTCGCCATTTGTATGAGCAATGTTTTTATATGGTGCGCGATGGGCGAGGGAAATACCGACAACTCAATGACGATGATCTATTGACGGCTTATAATGCTGCCATTATCGCTGTACGCAAGCAAGTTCTCAACAGTGCATTCCGCGGTGAAAGTGCCGTTGCTACCTATCTACAAAAAATTTTTTCCAACCGTTGCATTGATATTATCCGGGTCAACTCGTCTAACCGTACAGTATCATTCGAACACATCCCCGACTCGATCGACGAAAGCCAAGACTTATTGTCAAACTGGGTGCGCGAGGAGCAACTCGAAATGGTACGGGTTAAGTTGAAACTGCTGGGCGGTGTATGCGAACAGATCCTCCATCTTTCGGAGTATTTGGACTATACCGCTCATCAGATCGCTGAATCCATCGGTTTTAGTAACGCCAATAGTGTGAACAGCAAAAAATATAGCTGTCTACAAAAATTGCGTGAACTGATAAAGGCATCTTAATTATCATAATCGCTATTAACATTTTACCATGGACGAGTCCTTGTACCTTCTCATAAAACAATATAAAAACGGCCAACTGACGGAGGCTGAACATGCGGCTTTTGAGCAGCAGATGCAAACCGATCCCGCATTTGCCGAAGAAGTAGCCACTTGGGCTGCTATTTTTCAAGGCATTCAGGAAAAAGGCGACGCCCAACTGAATGCTGCATTGATGGACTTTGGCAAACAATTGCTGCAAGCATCCGCCACTGCGCCCGAAATGACCGCCAAAGTGAACCCTGAATTAACGACCCGACACAATTTTTGGAGGAAGATTACGATGATCCTGACTGCGTTGACATTGTTTGTCGGCGTGGTATATCTTATTTTTAGGAAAAAAGAAACAACAGTTCCCGTACCGACACAACAGCCACAAGAACAACGCATAACCCCACCACCTACGAACAACCAAACCCCTCCAGTGGACAAACAGGACGATAATAAAGTCAGCGAACCCATGGCTCAACTGCGCCCCGACGAGCGCTTAGCCCGACCGCGCTATGCTGCGCCCGAAGCGATCCTGATCCGTGGCGATGAGGATGCGAACAAGGCTCAAAAAGCCCTGCTAGACCAGTTGTGGTACACCGATTATCCACTAAAAGGTTTGAACGTGAGCAACCCGTTTGCAAAAACCGACGAAAGTCTGAAAAAACGAGATTTTAACGCCGCTTACCTCGCATTGGGACAATTGGAATCTGCTCAACCAAACAACGACACCCTACGCTACCTGCAAGGATATTGCCTGCTGGAAATGGCGGAAGGCGAGGAAGCCTTGACGTATTTTGACGCGCTGCAAGGCCGCCACGCCGCTTGGGAACCGCAGTTACAATGGTATCGGGGATTGGCGATGTTACTGGCGGACAAGCGAAAGGAGGCATTGGCAGTATTTAAAAAGATGGCTGCAAATCCAAAGCATCGTTATTATAAGGAGGCTATGAAAGCAGTAGATTTAATGACAAAAAGGAAATGATTCGTGTTGTAATGGCCTTTAAATGATTGGCGGTAGTATTTGATTTCATCTTTTTTATTACAAACACCTGATCTGGTAATCAGGTATTTATATGCTTGTGCAGTAGCAATGATCTTTTGCAGCTTTGCACCTGATCATTTATTGTCTTTTTTAATCCCCTTCGGCAAAACTAAACTGACTTATTTATGAAAAAAATGTTGTTTTTAGTGCTTTGGCTGCTCCCTTATTGGTTGAGTGCCCAAGTTGTTGATTCTGTTGCTATTCGACAGGTGGATAGCCTCATCAAGGTCTCTCGCGCACTTATTGGTAAGCGGGACTTTGACAAAGCGCTCGAAGTAAATGCCGCTGCTGAGAAAATTGCCCTCGAAAAACTGGGGCGGGAGACAGCAGCCTATGGTAGTTGTTGCACTAACCACGGTAGAGTGTTGTATGCCAAAAGAGACTATACTGGTGCTGAAAAATGGTACCTTGATGCCAAAACGATCCGAGAAAAAGCCTTAGGAAAAGAACATCCAGATTATGCTACAAGCCTGAACAGCCTGGCGGTACTGTACCGGAGCATCGGCCAATATGAGGAAGCAGAACCGCTCTTCCTTGAATCCAAAGCCATCCGAGAAAAAGTCTTAGGCAGGGGACATCCCGATTATGCCACAAGCCTTAACAGCCTGGCGATACTATACCATGAAAGGGCTCAATATGAGAAAGCAGAGATGCTTTACCTTGAATCCAAAGCCATACGAGAAAAAGCCTTGGGTAAGGAACACCCTGATTATGCATCAAGCCTGAATAATCTAGCAAATTTGTACCAGGCCATGAGTCAATATGAGAAAGCAGAACCGCTTTACCTTGAATCCAAAGCCATCCAGGAAAAAGCCTGGGGTAAGGAACACCCCAATTATGCTGAAAGTTTGAACGGCCTCGCGATTCATTACTGGAAAACGGGCCAATATGAGAAAGCAGAACCCCTTTATCTTGAATGCATAGCCATCCAGGAAAAAGCCTTGGGTAGGGAACATCCCAATTATGCTAAATATCTGGACGACCTGGCAGTTCTATACAAGAACATGGGCCAATATAAGAAAGCGGAACCGCTCTATCTGGAATCTCAAGTCATCTTGGAAAAAGTCTGGGGCAGGGAACATCCCAGTTATGCCGCTAGCTTGAACAGCCTCGCGGGGCTTTACCAGATATCAGGCCAATACGAAAAAGCGGAACAGCTCTGCCTTGAATCCAAAGACATTGCAGAAAAAGTCAGAGGCAAGAAACATCCAATGTATGCCACATACCTGCAAAACTTGGCGAGCCTGTACCAAGTCATGGGCCAAAACGAAAAAGCAGCCCCCCTCTTCCTTGAACTGTCAACGGTCAATAGGCACCTTATCGAACAAGCCTTACACCATCTTTCCGAAAGTGAATTGAACGATTATATGGATAAATTTTCTGATAGTCAGAGCCAAACCCTTTCGTTTACCCAGGTAGCCGGCAGTAAAAAAATGACCCCTGTCTGCTACGACAACAGCCTCTTTTACAAGGGATTTTTGCTCCAGTCCACAGGCCGGATCAAACAACTGGCGCTTTCGGATGAAGGTACCACTGAAAAATTCAATCTGCTGAAAGGTTATCAACGCCGCCTCGCCACTCAGTATGCCCAACTCATTGTCGAACGGGACAGTGCTCTGATAGCCGAACTAGAAGCCAAGGCCAATGACCTCGAAAAAGACCTCGCACGTACTGTAGCAGGATGGGGCCAAGCCAACAAGCAGGTCACATGGCAGGAGGTTCAGGCTGCATTGAAGCCAAATGAAGCAGCGGTCGAGTTGGTCAGTTACTGGTTTTCTCAAAAAGAACAAACCGATAGCATGATGTATGCAGCGCTCGTTTTGCTACCCAGCGCGGATGCGCCCCAATTCATTCCCCTTTTTGAAGAAAAACAACTCACTCCCCTCCTCCAAACCAACGGCAAGCCACAACCCATTTTTTACAACGAACTCTACGCCACCGACAAAAAAGGCAGCCAACTCTATGATTTGGTCTGGAAACCCATTGCTGCCGCATTGCCGGAAGGTACCACTGCGTACTGCTCGCCTTCGGGCTTGTTGCACCGCCTTAATTTAGGAGCCATTCCCACGCCCGATGGCAAAACATTGGCCGAAAAACATCGTCTCACCACATTGGGCAGTACTCGCCAATTAGTGGTGCCACCAGTTTTGGCAACGAATCAAAACGCCACCGCTCAACTTTATGGTGGCATTCAATATGATGCAACACCTATTGTCGGGGTCAATACAAATACAAAAACCGACGACATGGCCTCCCGACGAAGCCTCGATTTTACACAGGCCGACTCCACCCTGCGCGGCGAAACCTGGAACTACCTCCGCTGGACCGAATTGGAAGTTAGCGCTGCCGCCGAAATCATGAAAGGCAAAGGGATCACCCCTGTTTTGAAAAAAGGTGCGGAGGCCACCGAAGAATCGTTTAAAACAATTGGCATAAGTGGCCCTTCCCCGCGTGTATTGCACGTGGCCACGCACGGATTTTTCTTTCCCGATCCGAAAGAGGGCAAGAGCGGCGGAGAAGAAAAAGTATTTAAAGTGTCAGACAACCCCATGATCCGATCCGGCCTAGTACTGGCAGGCGGCAACCAAGCCTGGAAAACCGGCAAACCCCTGCGCCCCGATCTGGAAGACGGCATCCTGACGGCATATGAAATCAGTCAAATGAACCTTTCCAATACCGAACTCGTGGTGCTCTCCGCCTGCGAAACGGGTCTCGGCGACCTGGTGGGCAACGAAGGGGTGTATGGCTTGCAACGCGCCTTCAAAATAGCGGGTGCTCGCTACCTCATCATGTCGCTGTGGCAAGTGCCAGATTTTCAGACGCAGGTGTTTATGACGACATTTTATAAGCATTGGCTGACAGATGGTATGGAGGTACCGGAGGCGTTTCGCACCACGCAGTCGGAAATGCAGACCAAATATGGTGATGCGTTTAAGTGGGCGGGGTTTGTATTGGTGGAGTAAAATACTATTCACTTGTATCATTTTCTAATCCCCTTCGGCAAAACTAGACTTACTTTTTTATGAAAAAAATGTTGTTTTTAGTGCTTTGGCTACTCCCTTGTTGGTTGAGTGCCCAAATTGTTGATTCGGTCGCTATCCGGCAGGTGGATAGCCTCATTCAGGTTTCCCGTGCGCTTAACACCAAGCAAAATTTTGACGAAGCCCTCGAAGTCAATGCAGCAGCCGAAAAAATAGCCCTCGAAAAACTGGGCCGCCTGTCGGCGGCTTATGGCCGGTGCGCCCACAATCATGGCCGGATTTTTTATTACAAAGGAGATTTTCCAGAAGCCGAAAAATGGTTGCTCGAAGCCAAAGACATCCGCGAAAAAGTGCTAGGCAAGGAAAACTCCGTTTATGCCTTAAACTTGCACCTCCTCGGCATGGTCTATCATGGAATGGGCGATAATAAAAAAGCAGAGGCTTTTTTCCTCGAAGCCCTGGGCGTTCGGGAAAGAACACTGGGCAAGGAGCACTCCGATTTTGCCGCAAGTCTAAACAGTCTTGCCATGATTTACCAAGAAAACGGCCAACTCGAAAAAGCCGAAAAAATGTACCTCGAAGCCAAAAATATCTGGGGGAAAACGCTGGGCAAAACGCATCCCAACTATGCTGTTGCCCTGAACAACCTCGCATTGGTCAATAAAGCAATGGGCAATTTCGAGCAAGCCGAAGCCCTGTACCTCGAAACCTTAGACATCTATGAAAAATCAGTGGGTAAGGAGAATCCCGATTTTGTCACCAGCTCGAACAACCTCGGCGGTCTTTATATTGACATGGGCGACTACGAAAAAGCAGAGCGTATCTTCCTCCATATCAAAGCCGTCTGGGAAAAGACAAAGGACAAGGAGAAACCAGAATATGCCATGTTCCTGAACAACCTCGCCGTCGTTTACGAAAGAAAGGGCGATTACGAAAAAGCCGAAGGGCTTTACCTCGAAGCGAAAGAAATCAATGGAAAAGCGCTGGGCACGGACCATCCAAGATATGCCATAAACCTAAACAATCTCGGAGGTCTGTACTGCACGATGGGCAACTACGAAAAAGCCGAACCGTTTCTGCTCGAAGCCAAAACGGTGTATGGAAAAGCCTTGGGTACAGAGAATGCCGATTATGCCAAAAGTTTGAACAACCTCGCCGTCGTTTACGGCGAAACGGGCGATTACGAAAAAGCCGAAACCCTGTACCTCGAAGCAAAAGTCATCTATGAAAAAGTGCTGGGCAAGGAGAATTCGGAATACGTCGCAAACCTGAAAAACCTCGCAGGCCTGTATTCGACCGATTTGGGCGAGTATGAAAAAGCCGAACCACTCTTCCTCGAACTAACACAGATCAACCGGCGAATGGCAGAAAAAGCCATGCGCCACCTTTCCGAACGCGAAATGAGCAGTTTTCTCGACCGGTTTTCCGACGGCCAAGCCAAAGCATTGGCTTTTGTCCAACGCTCGGCCAGCCAAAAAGCCGCGTCTGATTGCTTCGATAACGCGCTTTTTTACAAAGGTTTTCTCCTGACCGCAGCCAACCGCAGCCGAAACCTCGCGCTTTCCGACACGTCTGCCGCCGAAAAGTTCAACCTG
>JAAFHO010000152.1 GCA_013297575.1 Chitinophagales bacterium | reverse complement strand
CTTGAAATAGCGCTTTTTAGGTTCTTCTTGGTTTTCGTCAAATACCACAAACACATCCTTCGGAAAATTGAAGGCCAAACGAATCGCCTTGTGTACACCAATGGTTTCGTCCTTTTTGGGTGAAATATCAGCAATAATCGGATAATCACTAAATGGATTGTGCGCAGGCAGGCATTGTGGTTTCCGGCCGGTTTCAAAACCAAATTCTGTATTTACTTTGATTAATCCATTGAGCAATTCAACATTGAAAGCGACATAACCTTTCATCCAAATCGGGTTGGGCAATTTGGCCTCTAAAACGGCAGTTGCGTCTAAGTGGATAATTTCAAATTTTGCCTTCCAAATCCATACTTTACTTAGATCAATACCTGCGCCACCTTCAATATGTGCATACGCCTGTCCTTCTGCAAACCATCCGTCAATACCGAATTTTTCGGAACATTCCGTGAGGTCATATTTTTTTAATAAAGCGTCAAAACCCAATTTTAAATCCAAATTAGCATAAAAAATAAGGACATTAAAGTCAATTCCAACGTGAATACCTACACCAAAACCAAATCCGGGATTACTGGTATTGAGCGGTGAAAAAGCATCCCGTTCATCGGCAACTGAATTACCTTCATAATCTTTCATCATATCGCGCACCAATTTTGGGAGCGGAGGCAAAGGAGGCATTTTGCTGCCCATCATAAAGTAAGCCGAAAACTCTGCCGCTACTTTTACCACTCCACCATCAAAACCTGCTTTGATATAAATACGCTCCTTATCAGCCCAAGGTTCGTCGCTGCCGGGTATGCTCCATTTTCCGAAATAAATATACCAATCATTGGGAGAGAAGAACATTTTAATCGTTCCGCCTCCTTCCAGTACCTTTCCAACCTTAACGGTTAGGCTTGCTTGCATATCAAACGAATTGGCCTCAAAATCCACTACAATTTTACCATGACCAGCAATACCTGCTTTGGTTTTGGAGGCCAAACTGCCTAGTGATTGTGCCACCATAATATTACCCTCTATCTCAATACTTTTGATACCTGTTTTCCCTGTAAATGCCATGCGGAAGGTCAAGTCGCCATTGAAAGCCGCTGCCGCTTGCTCACCGCCCGATAAACCAAAAATAACAGTTGCAGAAAAGCCCAATCCACTCGATTGCGGTGTGTAAACAAGACCCGATTGGCTTTTACCTACCGCAGCCTCACCCCCTTTATTGTCAAATGCTTGGTAATCCATACCATTATCAGGCGGCTCATTTCGGCTCATATTATAGTAAAATCCGCCGCCAAAACCATAAATCGCTGCCGCTGTACCGGGAATAGGCAATCCCGCCGAAATTTGGGCCAAACCATCAAAATAGAAATAATCATAAGCAGGTTTGTTTTGGTCAGCAGGCATATTTCCTACTTGCAGGGTAACGCCAACCTTCACCAAACCCTTGATGGCTGCTTCAATATTGCCCTTAAAACCATCGCCAAATGTCGGGTCGCTTTTGTATATCCGAACGCCGCCCTTGATATGCGCCACTGCAATGTCCATATCAAAGCCAATGGAATCAATAGAGGTCTTTTTATACACAAATCGGCGTTTTACGGCATCGTAAGCACCGGAAATAACCATATTGGTACTGCCAGATAGACCATTTTTGCCAAGCGTTCCTTTGGTCAGGCTGAGGCTAACAGGCAGCCCAATACTCACAAAATCGCCCGAATTTTTGATACTCGGCACTTTCAGTTGTAATGGGAAACCAGCCAATAACCCTTGTTTTTCATTAGGGTTATCGAGTTCAATTTGGAAATCACCGAGTTCGGGTATGTTTTTCTTGTTGGTGGTGATATGGAGTTCGATAAATTGAAGCGTAGGTAATTGGAACGAGGAAACGGCATTTTCATCGTCATCGCTACCATTTTTCTTGTTCAAATCGGCACCTTTTTCCCAGCCCACCGACATTTTACCATTCAAAACAGCGGATGGGCTTATTTTTTGGTTGTCATCTTTTTCAATTTTAATGGTCGAATTAGGTGCTAGTGTTACTTTAGCAACAAACATCTCCACTTCTATTTCGCTTTTGGTGGTGATACTAAAACTCCATTTAGCAGCATTTGTGCCTTGTGAAATAGTGGCGGAATATTTTAAATCAGTACCAGAAATCGGTAGTCGAATTTTTCCTGCAATGCCGCCGCCCGAGAGCGCACTTGCGCGAATATCCAATTTTAGTGAATCAACGGAGCATGGCCAGCCGCCTAAATCACCATCGTCGGCATTCGGAAATATAGGCGTGATCATAGTCTGCGCCCAAAAACCCGTTTTATCGAGTAACATATCTTTGCAATTGACCGTAACGCGTTGGTTTCCTTTTTTTAACCAATCGGGAAAAACAACAGTCAATTCTTTCAAATACAGCCCTACCCAATCTTTTTGCCCTTTTTTAGGGTGGTTGGGGTGAAATTTCATGTTCGCACTGTTTTCAGATTTATGAAAATCCAGTACCAAGTCATTGATCTTGAACAGTACATCTTCGGCGTTGGGTACCACAAACATGGGGTGCGAAGGCGTAATTTCATCGGCAATCCATCCGGCGGATTTGGTGAGCAGCACATTGAATTTGGCTTCCAATTGCGTGTTTCCGTTGATAATTTTACCATCTTTATCGGCCGGAATGGCCAAGGAGCGGTCAAGGATAAGCCCACCAGCCAAATGCGCTTCTATAATGCCTTTGCACCCAACTGTGACATAAGTTTGGTTGCTGCCTTTCAAAAATCGGATATTTGATTTATTGCTCAAATCAAAAGTTTGGTCTTGGGCGAGTGCTATTTTTAGTTCGGTTACACCAAAACCATTGGGCCGGATGATAACGCCTTTGGTGGCCAGTGTGAGCCATTCGCCGGAAATAGACTCTGGGATAGGTGTATCAAAAGCCGTATTTACATAAGCCTTTGTGGTGGTGAAAATAACGCCTAAGATATTCAAATTCAGTCCGTTAGCGTTATCCAATGCAAATGGCACACCAATGGCTGGACTATTTGGCCCTGTAAATTTACTCACCTTGCGGTTGTTGGCATTGATAAAATCGCGGATTTGGGTACTTTGCAACACACCTTGCCCGATAATGCCCGATGGATCGTTCAATACAGCGAGGTCAATGAGTCCATTTTTGTCCAGATCAACCCATGCTTTTGCCGTACCACAGGCTTGGTTTTGGGCATTGATCTCCAATTGCTCAAATTTTACTTTTACATTGGTATTCAAAAAGTTCAGGAGGATTGTACCCGTTCCGATGCCTCCATTGACGGTCAATATCTTCATTTTAAATTTACCAATCGTCACGATTTCGCCTATTTTGGCAGCGTGTTTGCCCGTTTCATTGGGCATTGGAATTGTACCGGCATTGGCCGAAAAACAATCCAGTACATCGTCGGGATCGTATGCGGGTTCCATAAATTGCTGGCCACCGCCGCCACCATTGATCGGGAGATCGTTGATTACGATGCCGCCACCGCCACCGCCATTTCCATTATTATTATCATTACCACCACCGAAAACAGGCGGATTTACGACAAGGCCGCATTGATAGGTAAAAGTGGTTACCGGACTTTGGCCTTGGTTTTTGAAAATAATTTTATTGGTCATATCATACGCCGTTACCCGCAAGGCATATACGTGGCAAGGCGTAAGGGGCGGATGCTGCATACCGTATATAAATGCGGGCGCAGTCAGGTTTTCGATGGTAAATAGCGGCACAATACCAGGCGTTTGGAACGCTTCGTTGGGATTGAACAAGCCATTTTGGGTCATGTCCACCACATCGAGGCGGTAACGAGTAAGCCCCGATTGTCCCGCAGGAGTCCAGTTGATGGCTTGAAATTGTGGATTTAAAGGCACAATAGTGGCCTGATGGGCAGGATTTACAATAATTGGCGGATCGTACCAAGTGAGGTTAATACTGGTACACGCTTTTGTCAGCAATGCTCCAGTATTGTAATCCAACGCTCGGATACACACATTGTAATAGCCTTCTGGCAATGTTTCGGTGCGTATCATTTGGTTGATATCAATGTTTTTTGTCAAAATATCATCCATCGTAAGGTTGCCATTGTATTGTCGTAATTGATTGAATGACAATACTTTGGTTTCCATGGCGGCTAATATCATTGGCGCTTGCGGCTGGAAACTGGGGTTTACTTCGGCTTTTAGTCCGGTTGTTACGCCTTCGATACTGCCGAGTAGTTTGATGCTTTGTGTCACCCCACTCACATTGGTGATGGTTAGGATCATTTGATCGCCGCGCCCAAGGTAATCATCCAAATGAATGGGATATGGAGGAGCGACAACTACATTTACATTAATTTGTGCAGCGAGGTGGCTTTGAATGGTGCAAGCAAGCACCAAAACCAGCCATAACATACTTTTTGATAAGAGTTTCATTTTGCGGAACTGTGTTTTAATGGCACAAAAGTCCAGCATTGGGGAAAGGTAGGTAGTCAACGAGTTTTCAAAAAAGGTAAAAAAAGGTAAAGATTTTATTTTTACACTTTTTTACACTTTTTAGTAGATTAGAGGATAACAGCGGCTAGAATTTGATTGACTTTTGCAAGAAAATAATTGCGTATTAATATCGCCTTATCCAACTTAGAAAAACCTCAAATTTATCTCATAAAATATGAAATTTTATACATTTTTGCTTAAAATTTGTCAAAAAGCCAGTTCAAATCGAATTTTGTGGCTTTTAGGTCTCGTTTTTTTGGGTTTAAATATTTTGGTATTCCCCGGTATTCAAGCCAATATTCAAGCACTGTCGCAAGGCGCAGGCGCATTGGATATTCAGCCCTTTTACACTGCGGAAGAAGCCCTTCAGCATATCAATATTTATGGTGCAGAAGGTAGAAAATTGTACTTATTGGTGGAATGGACTGCCGATTTGGTTTATCCTATTACTTATGGCGTTTTGTTTGCCGGGATATTGTTCCGCCTCGGTGCAGCCAATTGGTCAATTATACCGCTTATTTCAGCGGGATTGGACTATCTTGAAAATATTGGCATCACGATTATGTTGCTCTCTTATCCTAATTTTTCTTATATCGTGGCTACCATTACATCGTGGCTTACGGCTTTAAAATGGATGTTTGCCTTTGCGTCCATATTGACGATACTTATTCGTTGCTTTTTGATGGTGCGAAAAAAATGGGTAAGGCAGGAAATTTAAATAAAGTGCTATATTGTGCATTAAATACAGTTGAAACATGGTGTTTTTTCCCAGTAACATGTTGTTTGTCAAAAGGTTGTCCTTTTGTTTACTTAGGATCAGCGTACTGATTTTAGTGGGTACGATCCATGTTTTTGGGCAACACAGCACGCGTATTTTTGAACAAATTGACAATAATAGAGAGGGCAAAATCCATATTCCTTCTTCGATCATGGATTTACTGATTGACCACCTCGACCGCTTGTGGTATGCAACGCAGGGGCAAGGCGTGATCTGTTACGATGGTTATAATTATACTTTTTATCAGTACGATATGAGCGATACCAATAGCCTATCGTATAACAGGGTATTTAAAATCATGGAGGACAGCGAGGAGCGCATTTGGGCCTCCACTTCGGTTGGACTGGATCAAATTGACGTGCGCACTGGAAAGGTGAAACGTTTTGCTTTGCCCAAATCTATGACGAGCATACATGCCACACTAGAATTAGAGCCGCATACGTATTTGGTGGGATCGGGTAATGGAGTATGGGAATTAAATGACCTAACTGGTGCTTGGACGCATTGGAAATCTGCCGATTTACAAGAAACACCCGTCATCAATTTCCTCAAAGATGTCCGAGGGCAAATATGGGCAAGTTCGCCCAAAGGATTCATCCAATTATATACCACCCAAAAAACATATCAAGTGATCGCTGCTACTTTTGGCAAACCCGCCTTGCCTTTAGGTATCAATTGTTTGTTACAAGATGAGCATGAGCAAATTTGGGTAGGGAGCTCCGCCGGATTGCTGCGGTTCTATCCAGAAACGCAACAATTAGTCACAACCAATTTGGTGGATTCTTTGGGGATTTACCCTGTCCGATCCTTGGCACAAGACAATGAAGGTACTATTTGGATCGGATATAGCAACCATGGCCTTGCCCGATGGAACCCCAACCGATCTACGGTTTTAGAACACCATATTTTTGATGCCAACCGGAAAGATGGTATCATTTCAAACAAGATAAGTGGCCTTCGCAACGACCGTTTTGGCAATTTGTGGGTTGGAACAGGAATTGGTTTGAATAAAATTAATACCCGGCCACCAAGTTTTGAATATTTTAGGTTTGCGCCTTCCAGTGCAACAGCACGCTGCCGTATGTTGTGGAGTATGGAAGATGAGCAGGGCGGTATTTTATTGAACAATATAACAGGTATTTATTACGCCCCAAAATTGGGCGACGAGCCTACTCGGATCTATTACCCGCCTTCCAAATCACTGTCGGCACTCCGGCATCGGATATGCCCCAATGCACAAGGACAAGTGCTTTTTTGTTGGAATGAAGGAGGTATAGGGGTTTGGAAGCCCAATCAGCGACATTTTAAGCCCTTTTTGCCCGATACTATTTTTGCTAAAAAACCAATCAAAGGGCTATGCTTCGATCGCCAGCAGCCCAATATTCTTTGGATGTCCATCGGCACATCTATCGTGTCTTATCAATTGGATAACGACCATAGAATTTGGTACGACCTATCGCAGCAATTACCCAAAAATTGCAAAGCAGAGCAACTCATCGACGACGGGAAAGGAGGTATTTGGATCGATTGTATCTTGGGCGTTGGGTATTTGGATAAAAAAACGAATCGTTTCCTTTTTGCACAGCACGATGACAAAAAACCACAGCAATCTTTGGCAAGTGATGATCTAGTGGACATGTCTATTGCGCCCGATGGTTCAGTTTGGGCAGCCACCACCGGCGGCGTAAGCCATATTTCGGTCGTAGACACTCATTTTGTTTTTCAAAACTATGGCCTAAAGGATATGCCAAATCCCAATATTGTAGCAACCATAGATGCGGGAACGGAAGGTAAAGTTTGGATGGGATGTATGGAAGAAATCACTTTGCTAGATCCGGCCACCGGCCAAATGACGGTATTCAATATCGGTAACCGAGTCCTTAGTGGCATGACATTCCGTAAAGCATTTACCCGTACTCGAAGCGGTATGGTCTTAGTATCGGTAGAAGACGGTTTGGTTAGGTTCGATCCCAATCATGTAAGTTTGGATTATAAAGTACCGCGCGTATTGATTACGCAAATATTGGTCAATAACAAACCACTACAAGGTATAACTACCCGACCCGAATTTGTGGAAAATTTTACGCTGACTTCGGATAATAATGGCATTATTTTTGAATTTGTAGGGGTGCATACCGAGGCACCATTGTTCAATCAATACGCCTACCAATTGGAGGGCTATGATACCAATTGGATTTATACCAAAGATCTGAGGAGGGCTGCCTATACCAATTTACCACCGGGCAATTATCGTTTTAAAGTAAAAGCCGCTAATCCTAATGGTATTTGGAACGAGCAGGTAGCGGCGGTCAAGTTCGTCATCATGCCTCCGTATTGGCAGCGGCAATGGTTCCGATTCCTGATGTTGATCGTGTTGTCGGTGGTCGTTTATGCTATTTTTTTTAATCAAGAACAAAAGCGAAAATTAGCGCAAGAAAAAGTGCTTGCGGAGCAAAGTGCGCGGTATAAATCGCAGTTTTTGGCCAATATGAGCCACGAAATCCGTACACCGATGAATGCCGTATTGGGCATGAGCCACCTGCTGGAGGATACTTCATTAGATACCCAGCAAACCAAATATGTGGGTTCTATTAAACATTCAGCGGAGGACTTGTTGCGTATTATTAACGATATTTTGGATTATTCCAAAATTGAATCCGGGCAGTTTACATTTCAGCGCAAACCAGTACATCTGAAGGAATTATTGGGGCATGTAGAGCAGAGTTTTGCTTATCGGGCAATGGACAAATCCTTAGCGTTTTCGGTCGTGATCGACCCCGAATTGCCAGAAATGATCTGGACTGATCCCGTTCGATTGTCTCAAATATTGTCGAATCTTATTTCCAATGCCATAAAATTTACAGAAAAAGGCAGTGTTACGGTGGAAGTTCAAGCACCCAAGCCAACATCTTCCCATTTTCAAATAGCGGTACAAGATACAGGAATCGGCATCCCTACGGAAAATCTGGACTCTATTTTTGAGAGTTTCAACCAAGTAGATGAGGCGTATGCTACATCGTTGGGAGGTACAGGGCTAGGGCTGGCCATTGCACGCCAATTGGCCGATCAGCAGGGCGGCAGTATTCAAGTGAGCAGTACGGTAGGCGTGGGGACGGTATTTACGGTGCTTTTGCCCTTAATTGAAGTGGAAAAGGCGGCGCAATTAATGGATGCCATGCAGCATGTAGCGCAATCCCCACTTTCGGGCATTAAAATACTGCTGGTGGAGGATGTCTATTTTAATCAATTGTTGGCCACCGAAATGCTCAAAAAACACATCGATGCCGTTCATATTGATATGGCTGAAAATGGCCAAATTGCATTGGATATGGTACAAACCACCGAATATGATCTTGTGCTGATGGATGTAAAAATGCCCGTGATGGATGGCTATACCGCAGCGCGTTTGATCCGTACACTACCCGGAGCGTACTATGCTCAATTGCCGATATTGGCACTCACCGCCAATGCGATACCGGAACAAGTACAACTTTGTTTGGAGGCTGGCATGAACGATTGTGTGACCAAACCCCTCGAAATTGAAGTGCTTTTGGATAAAATAAGATTACTTACAAATAAGAATAAATGATTGATTTAGAACATCTTAAAAGGTTAGTGGGTAACGACGAAACTGTCATTGCCAAATTACTCGCTCATTTGCGGACAGAACTTCCGCGTTTGATGCATGAATTAGAAATACAACTCGATGCTGGTGCGTTTCAAGCCGCTAATATTACGGCGCATACTTTAAAAACGCAATTAAGTTATATCGGTGCCACAGATGCAGCCCATTGGGCGGCACAACTGGAAAGAGAAACCGAGGAAAATAAGGTTGCTGAGTTTTCTTTGATGCAGTTGAAAGCATTCGTAGGACAGGTTGAAATTTGACCTAAAATAAAAAAGGCCACCATTTCTGGTGACCTTATTGTGTGGGAACACACGGATTCGAACCGGGGACCCTCTGCTTGTAAGGCAGATGCTCTAAACCAACTGAGCTATGCTCCCTAAATGCTATGAAATGTTGTCATCTCGTTTAGCGGGTGCAAATGTACGAGCAGTTGCTCCGATTCGCCAAACTTTTTCTAAAGTTTTTTTTATTTTTTTTAAATTCTTTTAAAAAAAGTAAAAATCAGGGTAAAAAAGCCGTTTTTTACCTTGATTTTTACAATTCACGATACATTATAAATGCATCGACCAGTCCTAATTCGAGGTGTCGGAAAGCATTAGGTGTTACGCCAACAATGGAAAAACCCATTTTTTTCCACACATGCACCGCCGAAGTATTGGTACTTACCACAATATTGTACTGCATACCGAGGTAACCAAGGCGTTTGGCTTCCAGCAATGAGTGCGCGCACATTTCTTGCGCAAGTCGTTTACCCCTGAACTGTGGGTGCACCATATAACCAGCATTGCAAATGTGATTGCCAAGACCCGGTTGGTTGGGCTTCATAAAATAAGCACCCGCCACCAATCCATCTATCTCGCAAACGTACGTGTGCATGTACGATGCAAGCCAGTGCTTGTAAAAATCCTCCTTAGGCGTATCTGGTTCAAAAACAAACGAATCACCCGCTTGTATGACCTCCTGAAAAATTGACCAAATGGCTTCGTGGTCGGCAAGTTCAACTGGACGAATTTGCATTGTTTTAACGTTTAAGCCCCAATAC
>JAAFHO010000151.1:7347-9995 GCA_013297575.1 Chitinophagales bacterium | reverse complement strand
GCTCTTCCGATCTTTGTGTTCTGATACTTATCCTATTCATTCAAGGCTAATACTTTAAACCTTATGCCGCCTTTTCCAAAATATCCAGCATCGCTTTTACTTTATTATGATCTACTGTGAGTAAAGCATGTTGTGCTTTTATAATGGTCTGTTGGTGAGCCGTCAAATTTTCTGATTGATCTTCTAAGGCACTTTCATAGGTATCAGTTGCCCAGCCTTCTCCATATTCGCAAGAGTTCAAAATGGCTTTGCGGTCTTTACCGGTCAGGGCGGCTTTCACATCCATCCAAACCCGGAAGAACTTACCCGATAATTTTGTTCCGTCGGTTGGTTCGCCACCTAAATGGGTTACTTCACTAGAAAGCCCTTTTAGGCAGTTTTGGCTGGTTTTTATTTGTGCTTCAAATAAAATTTTTAAATCCTGTTCTTGCGTTTCTTTTAAAGCAGTTTCATAACCGTCAATACGGTCGTTGTTAATTTGGACGAGTGTATTGAGCACTTCGATCGTTTTATCGTTATTCATATTATGTATATTTAGTTATTAAAAATATTATATTTTTTGTATTTTATTTGAGTGTGTGACAAAATCGGGGCTTATGTCTTATTTACGCAAGAAATGAATTTCAACAAAATTGTCGGGGCGATACCCCCAACCCCGACAATTTAGTTGAAATCTATTGTTTTAGTTAAAATCTATTGTTGGCACACATAAAATATCATACCCCGATTTTGTCATGCACTCAATTTATTTCATTACTATTGATAAATAGCAAACAGTTTATCATTTACCCTTCTTATCTTTTTCAGATTTACTAAATAGTCGTTTGGTGTATCTCGATACCCCAAAGCCATTAATACGGTGCTGCGCAGCCCTTTATCTTTAAGAAACAATAGTTCATCCAGTTGCTCCTTATTAAATCCCTCCATAGGCGTACTGTCTACTCCTTCTTCGGCGGCGGCCACTAAACCAAAGCCCAATGCGATATATACTTGTTTTGAATTCCAAATAAAATTATCCTCGTCGCTGTTATTCAATTGTGCTTCAATGGGATTACGCAAGGATAATAAACTATCTTCGCTGATGTTCCTTTCTTTTGCTATTTGAGTAATATAAGCGTTTATTCTTTCCTGCGTAATTTTGTCCCAAGTAGCAAAAACGATTAATGACGATGCCTCCGTAATTTGGGGTTGCATATTGGCTATTGGTTTTATTCTTCTCAATAGTGCTTCATTTTCAATAATCAAAATGGAATAGGGCTGTAACCCGAATGAAGAAGGGGCCAATGACATCGCCTCCATTATAACATCCATTTTCGCTTTCGGAACCTTTGTTCCGTTCATTCTTTTGGCAGCATATCGCCAGTTGAGTGCGGTAATAATAGACATGTTTTTTATCTGTTTAACTTAATTATAGGTAATTATAAGGACACAAAGATGGGGCTCAAAAGCATCAAAAAAGTTACATGTTTGTTTCAAAAAGTTATATAATTACAGGCTTACCACGCTACTGGACACTTATTTTTTTATTCGGTTTAATTTTAATTCATCCAATAGTTCTTTCATACTCATAGAGGCAACTGCTATACGCTCATCGGCAGCACCATAATAAATATAGAGTGTGTCCTCCTCTACTACTGCACCGGTAGGAAAACACACATTATTTACCTCCCCTTTTAGTTCCCATTGTTTCTCTGGAAAAAACAATGGATAAGGTAAGCGAGCAATTTCTTTTTCTGGATTGTCTAAATCGAGTAAAGCAGCACAGGCAGAATATACATAACCTTTTACGGTATCGTGTACGCCATGATATATAATGAGCCAACCATCCGCGGTTTCTATGGGTGGGCAACCGCTACCTACATAACTCACTTCATGGTCGTATTTTGAAGACAGAACGATGTGTTCGTCAAAATGCAAAAAATAGTTTTGCCAAAAAGCGATGGTTAAGTCTGATAACTTATCTATAGCTACCACAATTTGAATATCCGGTTTAATACGGTGTAGAAAGCAAAATTTATTATTAATTTTTCTAGGGAAAAATATCAAATTTTTATCCCATATAAATATTTTTCTATCTTGTTTATCATGGCTTTTTTGGTAGTCATTAAATCGAATATACTTTTCGTTAATCGTACCATCCAATTCCGTAAAATGCTTAAACTCATCGTAAGTTATTTGTGGTACAATAATGCCTAATTTATCCCAATGCACCAAATCAGTAGAAGTAGCCAAGGCACCTAAAGCATTTATACCATTAAAAGCAGTATAGGAAAGATAATAAGTACCTTCTATTGCTACAATTCGAGGATCTTCCAAACCTTGAAATTCGTATTCTGCCTCTGGAATAAGCAGGGGTACCTCATTGCGATGTTCTACCTCCATAGGGGCAGATAATGTACAATATCCAATAGTGGAATAATTGTCTTTTGCTACTGCCCTATAAAACAAGTGAATAGTTTTACCTATCTTAATTACAGCAGGATTAAGTACGCCTTCACATTCAAAACTATTGGTTGTTTTGTGAAGTACAATGCCGAGTTTGTTGATATTCATCATGATTTTAACTGTAATATTGTTGAATAATTTAGACACCGAATACTTAAGGAACGGTGTTGAAATAATGGTACAGATTGATGCACATTTTTCGC
>JAAFHO010000151.1:0-7337 GCA_013297575.1 Chitinophagales bacterium | reverse complement strand
CTCATATTCCCTCTTTTTCTACTTAAATAGGTTAAATCTATTCGCGAAAAAAAACAGAAAATCTGAGACCAAAATCTGAAGCCTGAATTTGTACCTTTATTCCAACACCGTTCCTAACTTAAATATGCGGTTACAATGATGCAAAGGTGGGGGTGTCGAACATCAAATAAGTTACACATTTATTATTACAAATTACACAATTACAATTGATTATAGTGTAACTATCCAACAGACGCCAAAAAATTCCCTTAGGGAATATATGTTTATAGGTTGAATAGGGGAATTACCCAAATCCCGTTAGGGATTTCATGTAAAAACCGTACAAAACAACATACAATCCCTCCGGAATTTGGGATCAATGCTGCATTCGGCCTCTATAAACATACATTCCCTACAGGAATTTGGGTGTCGCTGGATAGTTACATTCTAGTATACCAGTAGTATGCACCAGACGTAAATCCTACAACTAAAACACAATATTATGTAAGTATCTAACGGTTACGATGACCCTACCTTTGCAGCATCAAATTATTTACAAAATGAATAATCTATTCAGAACATTGGGTGTAGGTGATGGTGCCTCAAGTTTGAATGAAATAGGTTGTTTGTATTCATATCAAATAAAGTAAATAAATTTTGTAATATTTGGGGTTGTGTAAAAAGTTCCGCAAGGACTTTTTGCATATACCCAAATATAATTGTGTTCTATTCATTCCAATACTATTTGCATAATGGGTTAGGCACTCCTTATTCACATAAGTTTAAAATCTTAAAAAATACTATGAGATTTATATTTATATCAAACATTAAAATCTTACGCCGTCTTTTTATGGTTACCATATCCATCAGTATATCTCCCAAAGCTCAAAATATAGATCCTCCACCTGTAAAACCTACCTGACGAATCAATTCAACAGTATGCTTACTTGTAACTATTCAACAACACAGAATCTATGAATAACTTAATAAAAGGACTTATTTCGGGCTATGGTGCCTCTAAACTGGGTGGCGGATGTATCAGTACCGTTATTATCTTTATTATAATTTGGGCGATACTAGGGCACTGTAACTAATTTTTGCACTATTTTAACGTATTTGGGGTTGTATAAAAGTTCAGTTTTGAACTTCCTATACAACCCCAATTTATTTAAGCATTCAAATCGCCATGCAAGTGACCCTAACCCCAAGTTCTATAAATTAGAATTAAGGACACACCTACATGACATTTATGCATCGTTAGCCTTTTCTTGAATCCATGAGTAATTTAACACCGTACATAATGAGCATAATAATACCGACAACAAGAAATATCCCAAATCCCATTCCCGTTTTAAATATCACTGCAACTGCTTCACACGAAATACAAAGCAAGCAGCATAACGAAAGTATTGTAGCCGCAATAAAATATGTTTTGTTCATAATGTTTTAGCGTTAAAATAGATTAATTCGCTGTCTGCGTATTTTTTTTCTACTAGTTATTGATTCTTTCTCTGGTGCTTCGTCCGTTGTGTATTTGTAGGCATCCAGCCGTTCGGACGACAATTCTTGTTTACTTTTGAATGGGTTTACATCCGACACCGTAGGTTTTTTCTTATTAAAGTCTTCGTTTGTTTTTTGACTCATCATCGTACCCAAGGTATCCTTAGGCGTAGTATCTGTATCTTTTATCATTGTTATAAGTATATTTAATTTTTAATTCTTTTATAAGTAGTGTGTAAGCCTTCCTACCCCCTATTCAGCCTCTGAACATATATTTCCTAAAGGAATTTTTTGGCGGCGACTAGATGGTTACAGTATTTGGACATAATTAATTTGTATGAATAATTATTGTACAACAAAGTTCGTATAAATCCACAATTGGCGTGTTATATAATTAAACAAAAACCTTACATAATTCGCAGTAAGATGGTGTCAAATTTGCTCCAGTTCAATTACGACCCTAGCATTTACAATGATGAGTGCTGTAATATCATTTTGTCTAACCCAAATTTGTTGTGGCCTAAAATCCCACTGTTCGATGTATAAATCCATCTTTTTTCCAATGCGTGCTGCTTCCATACCCTTCATAATCCGATCTGGAATTTTTATCATTTGGTCGGACAATCCGATTTTGAGTTCTTTTTCCATTTGATCTTTAAAAGTGTTGTGCAAGAGCCAATCAGCCCCCCCTAAAAGAAGCGCCTTACTTTTAAGGTCAAAATCAAAATTTTTGATCACAATCCGTTGTGAATCAGGCTCATATTGAGGCCTTCCTCTTAAGTAAATATCACCATTTACGGCGCCCTTTACTCGGAGGTGTACGACCAAATCAGGAGGACAACTGGACACCTCTACAGCATTTAAAACAATGGTATGGCCCGATTTGCTAAATTCTTTTCCTACAAGATTTCGACTAACAATCTCATTAATATCGGAAAATGGAATTTCGGAGCGCATATAGATATAAGCATTATCGGGTAATGAACGGCGTTTGATGAGTGGCGGCAGATGATAATTAATGCGATAGACGGGCGTATCACCCACCATTGTTTCGGTGGTAGCCAGGATTCGTCCTTGGACAATCAAGTGTTCCTTTTGGCTAGTAATTGTCCCCATTTCAAAACGAATTGGATTTATTTTGAGCCATACAATCTCTTTATTACGGTTGATAATAATAGGTTTTTGAATTTTCCGCCATACCCTCCTCAATGCTCGATCAATATGTACATTGGCACGAATAGAAGAGTCCAGGTTCTCTACAATAATAGGCATTTGGCGACGCATCTTCCGCTCCACGATCCATTCAACACCAATGATGCCTGCTACCTTTACTTTACTGAGCCAAGTAAACGAATTAAATTTAGTTTTTGGTTGTATTTTCCATTTTTTATCTATATTAACAGTCGTTTCAAATACCATTTGAAGACTAAATTCGGTTTTAAGTGCAAGGGCTTTGGATAATCGGAGCATTTTTTTGGGGACTATTTGGTGTTCTACCAGCACAATTAAAGGAACTTTATACTTTGCTACATTATTTTTCCAAAAGATTTCGATATTACCCATCCGAGAAACCTTTATTTTCATTTTGCTGCTTGGCCTAGCATTTTTTTTCCACATAGGACTATTTTCATCCATAAGATCGTGCTGGAGTGCACGGTTGAGTTTGTCTTCAATCAGATGAACAGGAATGATAATTGGTGTACTTAGGTAGGAAGTATCTTGACGTATCTCCGTAATTTCGCTGTTGCAAGGTGGGCTTGAGACATCATTGTGTTTGCAACTAGACAATACTAAAAACACAAAAGCATACAATAAATATTTCATATTTATTTTTAAATAAAAAAAATCGCTCTTACACCGAATACAGGTAAGAGCGATTAAAAGGTAAAATATTTTTACTAAAATTTAACCCCTAATGAAACTTGGCCAACGGCACTTTTACCGCTTCCAAGAAAGACCCTTGAATTATCTTTTGTGATGTCCAACAAACCTTGATTGTATCGGACAGCAAGAAAAAACGGCCTAAAATTATAACTCAAGCCCGCAGTAAGTCCTGCATCTGTTTTATCAAATGCATCAATAATCACCTTGGTATCTTCATAGAGGGTATAATCTGGGGTTGTAACAAGGTAGGAAACAAAAGGTCCCACCTGAACCTCAAAAGCACCTAATTTGAACGCTACTGGCAATAGAAAATCAACGTAATCCATATTCAATGTTTGGCGTTTGTCTAAAGGCTTAAAAGCAGTTCCTTTCACCGAGTAACTCACTTCTGGCACAAGAGAAATGAAATTGTTAATTACAGGCACATCAATAAAGACACCTAGATGAAATCCGTAGCGCTCGCTTTTATTGGCTAAATTATCGAAAGTTACAGTAGTAGCATTTAAGCCACCTCTGATTCCGAATTTGGCTTGGGCGTTTGTAAAAGATGGTGCTAATAGTACTGCCACAATAGCAACAGTTAACATGCGAAATAAATTTGACTTATTCATAATTTTTTGTTTTTGTGTTGTGTTTGATTAATTATTTTTTATTACCTTCGGCTTCTTTTTGTGCATTCGTTTTCATAATATCATTGGCATAAATCGCAATTTCGACACGGCGATTTTGAGAACGGTTTTCTTCTGAATTATTTAATACAGATGGTTGCGTTTCGCCCCAACCTTGTATTAGCATTCCTTTAGCGGATATACCATTGTCAACGAGGTAATTAGCAACAGCGTTAGCGCGTTTTTCTGACAATACTTGATTATAATCTTCGGTACCAATATCATCCGTATGTCCTACGACTAACAAATCTGTTCCGGGATTTTCTTTCAATGTTTCAGACAATTTTCGTAGATCCTTTTTGTTGGATTCCTTTAACTCAGTTTTACCAAAATCGAAAAGTATTTGGCTATTAAAAGTTAATTTAATTCCTTCTCCAATCCGTTCAACGGTTGCAGATTTCCCTAAGTCTTGTTCCATACTTTTGGCTTGTTTATCCATTCTACTACCAATAATGACACCAGTAGCACCTCCTACGGCGGCCCCAAGAATAGCACCAAGCACAGTATTATCGTTCCGATTACCCACTATACCTCCAACTACAGCACCAGTAGAAGCGCCTGTTACAGCCCCTTTTTCTTTGTTATTCATTCCTGTTTTCTGATTAGAGTTGGAATGGTTTTGTTTCCATGTTTTGCAACTGGCCAATGAGGCTAACAAAACAACGAGTATAAAAAGTAATTTATTCATTTTATTTATTTTTTTTAAAATCTAAGGTGTTTGACCGCTTACTAGAAGAATTATTAAATATTCGCCGACATAACACATACATTTCAAATTTAATATTTCGGCTCCTATTATCTATTTTTGAAGCGAATAGTGATGCGAATCTTGTAGCCAAAATCTGCTAGCATATCATTAAAAATGCATAATATATGAAAACATTATGCCGGCGTTCGATCATATTTAAAGTGATTCAATGATGGACATCAGTTCTTCTTTGGTTTTTCCAAGTTTAACCTGTAATCTTCCGTACATTTCTTCTTTTTTACCTTTTGCAAACATTAGATCATTATCCGTTAACATTGCAAATTTTTGTTTGAGCTTTCCTTTTTGCTCATTCCAATTTCCTTTCATTTCAATAGTATTCATTGTATTTATAATTAAGTTGTGAACTAATTTTCACAGTGCAAAGGTCGGTTCATGCCCTTTGCGCCGCGTTATATAATTACCAATTAGGCTTACATGATTCACACTTTGGAAACAACAGGGCTATTATACAATTAATTTATTTAGTTGTGTAACTGTGCAAAAATAGAATACCCACACCTTTGTGCTATAATTAAACCATATTTTATTTCACCAATTTCTATTATCACCGATTACAAACTACTTTTAGTTAATAGAAATATATTATACCATACTATGAATAATAACAATGTTTTTCGCTCGATTTTTATATTTTACTTTATTATTCCCTCATTCTTAACGGTTATTTTATCCGGACAGGCACCTAAGGACGATACCTGCATCGCTATTAATCCTACACAAGATAGCATTATCGCTTTATCCAACCGAATAGCTGTGCTATATGGTGCGGACGCACAAGTGGTAGAAAAATTTGTACAAGCCGCAATTGATATTGAATTAGAGACAGGTATTACTGCAATTGTGGTTATTGCTATTGCGATACACGAATCTAGTTTTAAGAGCGCCCTTTTTATTAATGCTGGTAATCCATTTGGGATCAAAGCGAGTAGCGATTGGAAGGGAGCAACCTACACCAAGCAAGACGATGGTGCGGCGTCAAAATTTAGGGTCTATCCTTCACCGGAAGCAGCCGTGAGGGATTTTGGGCTTTTTATCAATAGTCGAATTTGGTACATAGACGCACTCACGTGTGAAAAGGCAAATTATTTATGTGTGGTGGATGGTTTAAAAAAAACCGATACAGAATTGGGATATAGTTCCAACCCGCTTTGGGATGAAGCCATCATCGACATCATTACAAAAGTAGGGCTACAGCATTTAGTTACCTATCAATACTGTGAACCGCGGTAATAAAAAGGCCATCCCGGTATTACCCGAGATGGCCTTTATTCACAATGTTTCCGTTATTTAATTATTTCGTAACAGTGGTTACGTCGTCGTCGTAGAGATGTTGAAGTGCAACGTCTGTGTACGCAACGTTTATTTGCGTACCCAACGTTTATATCCTGTACCCAACGTTTATTTGCGTGCCCACTATTTTATATCCTGTACCCAACGATCATATTTTTTTCCGTGCATGATGTAGAGACGTTGCGGTGCAACGTCTCTACGGGTCACAATCACGGTTATATTTTCGTTACGCGAACGGTTTTCGTATCACCATTGCTCAATCGAACGCGCACCAAATAAACGGCTGATGGCAACTGACTGATGTCGATGGTACGTGTACCTACTGTTTCGCGGGTTACTACTTCTTCGCGGAGTAAATCACCGTTGGCTGCAAAGATGGTAATCGTAGCATCTTCGTCCATACCGCAAGTACTTACTTTCGAGATATTAATGAAATCTCTAGTTGGGTTCGGGTAGAACTGGATGGCATCCAATTCAGCCGCTACCTCAATATCTATATACTTCACTTCCGACATTGATTCGTTACCATAAGCATCCATGCGCATGATACGGTAGTAGTTTCTACCACATACTGGCTCATAGTGGATATGGTTGTACCAGTTTGGTGCATTGCTATTACCGTGGCCTACTACGTTGGCAAGATCCACCCATTTACTTTGATCCGTAGAGAACTGTACCATATATAGGTACTGTGTAAACTCTGGGAGCGTAGTCCAGTCGATCATTGCATCATCGTCACCCATTTTAGTTACGGTGAAATCAGGCTTGAATTCTTCGCAGTTACCGATACCTGGTTTCAACACCGTGATGGTAATTACGTTAGTTTCCAAGAGTTCCAAGCAACCAGCGCGACGTACACAACGCATGAAGTACGATGTTTGGGTCAATGGTCCTGGTTGGTATACTGGTGTATTAGAATTTGGAATACCAACCCATTGCGTACCTTGATTTGTCACTTCGAGGGTCATCCACAAGTATTCGATGGCACCGCTACCGCCAGTTGGAGCCTGTACTTCATAAAGAAGTGCAGGTGATTGGCCAGAGCAGATCGTTTGATCTGATGCGATAAGACCTGGGTGCAATACATTGTGACAAGCAATATGGTGACCAGCATCGAGGCATAGGATATCGGCTGATGTAGCAGATACCACCGTGAATGCAGGCGACATACCCGATGCGCTCACATCACTGTCTTTGCAATCATTTACTGACGCATTTGGTGTAGTCCACTGGTGAGTGGCCGGAAT
>JAAFHO010000150.1 GCA_013297575.1 Chitinophagales bacterium | reverse complement strand
AAAAAGTACAGGAAGAGACCGTATTGGGTTCAACTTTGATCGTGGACATTGCCGATTGGCCAACAGGTATGTATTGGCTACGCGCAGACATGGGTATCAGTTCGGCGGTAAAGTCGTTCTTAGTTCGGTAATTAATCCACCTTTGTAAACCTAAATTCCGTATCTGGTTTTAGGAACAACATACCCGAAGTAACAATAGTATCACCTACAGCAAGGCCACTTAGGATTTCTACTTTCCCCGATTGGCGTATCCCTGTGGTCACCGTCGTAAATTTTGCTTTTCCACTGCGGTACACCACTACTTTTTTATCCCTTGCTTGCGGAATTACGCATTCTGTGGGGATCATAATGGCTTTGGGTTGGGTGGTGAGTGAAAGATCCACTTCTGCAAAACGACCCGGTACTAGGTCTGCACTTTGTTCATTTACGATGGCACGTAGGTGCAGGTCGCGGGTATCGGCGGCTACACTTTGTTCGCTGGCAGTAACGGTGGCGGTGTAATTGCGCTGGCTGCCATCCACGTGAAATTTGACAGATTGTCCATTGCGGATCAAAGCGCCGTATTTTTCAGGAACTGAAAAATCAAGTCTTAATTTATGGTCATCTCGGATCGTTGCTACTGCGGTGGCCGGTGTAATATAAGCACCGGGGCTTATTTGTCGCAAACCAATAGTACCACTAAAAGGCGCACGAATCTCTGTTTGACGAATTTTTACCTTGAGTAATTCAATTTCTGCTTCCAAATTGCGGGTTTGAAGCGCAGCCAAATCGTATTCCTGCTGGCTTGTACCTTGCACATTAAGGAGGCCTTTGAGGCGTTGCTCGGTGGTGCGTGCAATGGCAATTTGCGTTTCTATTTTCCTGATTTGCGTTTGCAAATCCTCGTCAAAAAGTTTGACGAGCAAAGTACCCGCGCTCACTTTTTTACCTTCCGGCAAATTGAGTGCAATAACACGGCCTGCTATTTCAGGGTGCAGTTCGGTTTGTTCCAACGGCAATAATGTACCGCCTGCCGTTATCGCATTGTCCAAAATTGAAGTGCCAACAATGACACCCTGTATATTATCGACAGGCATTGGCGCACGTTTGAAATTGGCGGTTTCCTCGCTTTTTTTGCCGCAAGAAAACAAAGAAAGTAGCAGTAAAAGTGTAAATATTTTTTGTTGCATTGTCGCAGTTTTGTCGTATTGCGAACAAAGGTAGATCATTTTCCTGCGTTTTGCCAAGGTTCAGTGCAAACACCGTAAATTTGTGTTCAAAACTAGATCATTATGCAAAAAATATTTCTTTTTCTTTCGTTTACATTGGTCACACTTAATGTTTTCTATGGCGCTTATAGGCCAGAAACAACACCAACTGAAACATTAGAAACTAAAATGGAAAGCCCCGCCATCATCAGCAACGCTAAATGTCCAGGTAATCCCGAAGAACTCGGTACGGTATGTTGGAATAGGCAGATGGACAGCGCCACAGTACAATCCAAAGCAACGGGCAAACCTATTCTGATCCTGTTTCAGGAAGTGCCTGGCTGCAGCAATTGTACCCGATACGGAAGTTCTACCTTATCGCATCCTTTAATTGTGGAAGCCATCGAGGATTTATTTGTACCACTTTGTGTGTATAACAATAAAAAAGGTGCAGACGCAAAAGTACTGGAGCAATACAATGAGCCGGCGTGGAACAATCCGGTGGTGCGTATAGTAAACTCGGATGGTAAGGATTTGGCCCAGCGTATGCCCGATTTTAGATCACAGGCAGAAATTGTGCGCGGTATGGCTACGGCGTTAAAAGCAGCGGGCAAAACACCGCCAGCGTATTTGAACTTATTAGTAGAAGAACTCAGTGCTCGGGAACGAGGCTTGGACACTGCCACTTTTAGTATGTACTGCTTTTGGAGCGGCGAAGGTACTTTTGGAGAAATACTGGGCGTAATAGAAACTGAACCCGGTTTTCAGGATGGGAAAGAAGTGGTAAAAGTAGTTTTTGATCCATCAAATGTAAAAAGAGCCGATTTGGAACAAAAAACAACGCCGAAAGGCATAACTGCGTGTGCTAAAAACACCGGTTTCCGCAACGACAAAACACCAAAATATTACCTGTCCAACACGCCGTGGCAATATGTGCCAATGACTACGCTACAAGCCTGCCGAGCCAATAGTATGTTGGGAAAAGGTGCAACACCTGAATCGGTACTTTCACCACGCCAAATTGCGTTATATGAAAAATTAAAAGACAGAGATGACAAACGCCTTTCTAGTGCTATTGGGAAAAAAGATTTGGCAAAAGCATGGAAAGCCGTAGAATAACCGAATCATTTGGTCGGTGTTTTACTACCGTTAATATTGATTTAAACGCCGTTTACTCATATGAAATTGCACGGCAAAAAAACAATATATTTTCTTTGAAAAAAAGTGGGAAAAAATTTGGTGTAACAAAATTGAGGCGTACTTTTGTGCCACATTAGTTTAGTTGCTATTAGATTTGATAGTAAGGCTTTTGAAGGTTTTAAGCAAATTATGGCTCATTTTGAGCAACATATATTAAAGAAGTTTTCATTTGGTTTTTTGGGGTTTTACGGGAGCCGTCAGCAATGATGGCTCCTGTTCTTTTTGGGCAAACCTAGTGCGTTACCACCACCTGTTTTGCCCATTGTTCATTTTTCACTACCAACCGAAGCGTATAAGTACCTGTCGGTAAATCCTGTACCTGAAAAGTGAGGTTTTTATCTGTTGTCTGTACAACTTTTTCGCGCACCGTACGTCCCCTATTGTCCAACAATTGCGCCACCAAATTTTGATAATCCGTATTGTTTAGCGACCACGTTACCATCAGATTTTCTTTGGCTGGGCTTGGACTTACTCTTATTTCAGAAATTCCTGTGATCTCCTTGGTACCCACCGCACAATCCATGGTAATCGTTTGCTGTACGTCTGTATCCAAATTTAGGTTTTGAGTTACTGTTGTGCCGTTGGGGCAAGTTACTTTTACTTTGTATTTTCCTTTAAATCCGCGGACCGATGCCTTTCCGTCTTGGGCAGTTGTCAACGTTGTATTGGTCCACCATTTGTTGAATACTTGATCAATAAATGCAGTTCCACTGGGTTTTACCGACCAATCGGTGTTATAAATAGGTGCGTTCGCCAGCCAGTGTGCGCCATCCCAAAAGCCCCACATCAAAAAACCCTTCATACTCGGGTGCGCAAAAGTAATGGTGAGTATATCACGCATATAGGAGGCTTGCACCGTTTGAGACGCAAGGACATTGATATCGTATTCCGTTATTTTGGCTTCCAATCCGTACGTATTCCAAAAGTCGTCGTAAATTTCTTTTACCCGCGGAATACCCGTTGGGGAGGTAGAAAAGTGACCTTGAAAACCAATACCCTCTATGGGTGCTCCTGCTGCTATAATTTCGTTGATACGTGCTTTCCACGTTGCAATACCATTGTTGGGCAAATCGCCTTGTTCAATGGCGATATAATCATTGGTATATAATTTTTGATTGGGTGCCAAAGAATCGGCTTGTTTATAAATTTCTGCGTACAATTCACGCCCTGTTACATACCCAGGTTTGCCAGCCAGCGCATTAGCGTAATCGTTGTTGGTGGTAAATTCGTTGATCACATCCCAATCATTGACGGCGGTACCAACACCCGGATAACTCAAGATCGTATTTAAGTGGTTTCTGATACGGGTTTTGAGCAAGGTGGTATTGGTAGGATTGGCAGCAATATCGGCAGGGGAATATGCCCAGCCCGGCCAAACTAAATTATGCCCACGCACGGTAATACCCCGATCGGCACACCATTGAATATCGGAAGCAATAGCGGCTTGGCTACTGAACCAATGTTCTTCCCAAGCAGGCCATTTTAAGTCATTTTCAAATACTACTTCATTAAAACCATGCCCCAACCCGTCCAAATCGGTGAGTTTTTGTTGATAAATATTGTTTTGCGCACTACCTCCATTGAACTTGTTACTGACTACGGCCGTACCAAATTTGAAGGCATGTTGCTCCATTTCTACTTTTACCTCGGCATTAGGGATGGGTTGTCCTGCGGAATTTAGCACCGTAAAATTGAGGTTAGCCTTGCGCAATTGATCGATATTGGCTGCCGCTTCTGCGCGCCAAGGTGCATCAGGTTCGATGCCCGGGTACGAGTCATTATTGAGTGCAACAGGCAATTGACTATAAAAAACGGTATTTTTATAGTTCAACAAGGCCGCTCCCCCAATTTCAACTGTTTGTGATAACCATGCGAGGTGCAATCCAAAATTTAATTGGCCTACATTATAAGTAGCAGTTGATTGAAAAGGAAGCATAAAAATTTTCCATTCCGAAGAAAGATTGACAGTAGCAATCACCTCTTTATTGTATGTTGTGCTGTGTTCTACATAGATATTCGCCTTTGCGTTCGGTGTAGCACTCCGCAGCCAAATAACAGCCAAACAGCGGTCATCAATAGCAATACTGGTTTGAACAGGGTAAATATGCCCTGCATTCCAAGGATTTGCGCCTTGTGTTACTGTTCTACGTTGTATGTCCTTAAAAATCTGATCGGTAACCGTCAAATTAGTAGTAGAACCCCCAAAATTATTGACAATCCCAAATGTCCCCGATTCTGTTGCAGGCAACAAGGATACAGGCGTAGTAGGTAATCCATTTTCAGTATTAAGTTTGTTGATTAATACTGTTTGGTAGGTTTGGGCATGTAATTTACCCATAAATACTATCAAAATAAAATAAAATAGCGTTAATCTCATGTTTGTAAATTGTATTTGTAAAATGTGTTTATAGATGTAGTTTTTTTTGTGCCACATGATAAAGAGGTAAATCTATTACAAATTTACTATTATCTTTACATAGTTTAGTAAATTCGATAACTATCGTTCATCTACTAAAAATCAAAATGCACGAATCATACACCAAATCTTAGTACCTTTGTGACCAATGAAAGTCCTCATTCCAGTAGCAGGTGCAGGTACGCGCTTGCGTCCGCACACTTATACCCAGCCCAAGCCACTCATGCCTGTGGCTGGTAAGCCTATTATTTGCTTTATTATCGACAAATTGCGCGAAGCAGGTCTGAATGATTTTGTATTTGTGATCGGTTATTTGGGCGACCGTATCCGCGATTTTATTGAAGAGCAATATCCCGATATTTCCACTGAATTTGTGTATCAAGAACACCGCGAAGGCTCGGGGCATGCTATTTGGACTGCTCGCGAGGTAATTGAAGACGAAGATGAGGTGTTTATTGCTTTTGGAGATACTATTTTTGAAGTAGATATGCGCCAAATCATTGAAAGCCCGCATTCTTGCGTGGGTCTTAAACGCGTTAATGATCCACGCGAATTTGGTGTAGCCGAATGCGACGATAAGGGACGGGTACTCCGAATGGTGGAAAAACCACGAATCCCAAAATCAAATATGGCCATGGTAGGGCTGTACAAGATAATGGAAGTAGGTTTATTAATTAAAGCCGTTGAGCACTTAGTGAAAAACGATATTCGTACCGTGGGCGAAATTCAACTGACTGATGCTTTACAGTATATGCTGGAACAAGGTGTGAGGATGCAGAGTTTTTCGGTCGGTAATTGGTTTGATTGTGGGCGTAAGGAAGTATTACTCGAAACCAACGCGATGCTCCTCAACCAACACGGCTACGCCAGCGATGCCTTTAACCTACCTGAATATGATAGTACTATTATAATTCACCCTGTTTCCATAGGCAAAAATTGCCAAATATCCAATAGTATCATCGGACCGAATGTGACCATTGGCTCCGATGTAACCCTCAGCCATTCTATAGTCACCGATAGTATAATTGGGAACTTTGCGGCCTTGGAAGATGTTGTGTTGCGGCATTCCGTTATCGGTAGCGACGCACGCATCAAAGGGATGAACCTCAGCCTGAATATAGGCGATAACACTGAAATTGACTTCGATTAGCATTATGGCAAAAGAATGGACACTTGGCGAAAAAGCCAGTTTACTCAAATTAGAACCGGAATTCGCCGTGTTAGTGGGGCTTATCACCCCTGATAGCAACGAAACACTCGCGCACGAGCACATGGATGAATTGGAGTTTCTAGCAGAAACCGCTGGTGCTGAAACCATCAAACGATTTACCCAGCGCCTCCCTCATCCTGAGCATACTACTTTTATTGGAAAGGGGAAAGTGGAGGAAATAAGGCAGTATATTGAGCGGCACGAAAATGTGACGATGGTTATTTTTGATGATGACCTTTCGGGTAAACAAACCAACCACCTCGAAGAAGCGCTCAAGGTAAAAATTGTAGATCGCTCCACTTTAATCCTCGATATTTTTGCAGCGAGAGCACAAACCGCACAAGCAAAAACACAGGTAGAACTCGCCCAAATGCAGTATCTTTTACCGCGTTTGAGGGGTTTGTGGACGCACTTGGAGCGCCAACGCGGTGGTATTGGTATGCGTGGCCCCGGTGAAACACAGATTGAAACCGACCGCCGATTGGTGCAGTATCGCGTAAAAGTATTGGAAGATAAACTAAAAGATATTGACCGCCAATCACAAACCCAACGCAAAACCCGTGGCGAATTGATCCGCGTTGCTTTGGTGGGGTATACCAATGTGGGAAAAAGTACACTACTCAACCTGATTAGCAAAAGCGAAGTATTAGCCGAAAACAAACTCTTTGCTACGCTGGATACTACTGTGCGGAAGGTCGTTTTTGACCAAATGCCTTTTTTGCTCTCCGACACTGTTGGATTTATCCGAAAACTCCCGCATCACTTGGTAGAAAGTTTCAAAAGCACCCTCGATGAAGTACGCGAAAGCGATATTTTGATCCATGTAGTGGATGTTGCGCATCCACAATTTGAAGACCAAATACGGACAGTGCAAAAAACACTGCTCGAACTTGGCGCTGCCGATAAGCCCACTTTGATGGTGTATAATAAGATAGAACTCTACCGCGAACGTGTTTTCGACGACCTTTTGGAACCCGAAACCCGCCTTATGCTGGAAGCAGAACTTAAATCGAATATGCTACACCAGTTTGGAGAAAATATTTTTATTTCTGCCTTAACAAAAGAAGGAATGGACGATTTGCGCGAGCGTATGATGCGCCTAATCAAGGAGTTATATGTCATTCGATATCCGCATCAAGTGAGGAGTTGGGGATAGGGGTAGACCAATATTGAACAATACGACGATAATCATACTTTATATCTACTATGCAATTTGATTGGCTTTCCGATTTAACCCCAGCACTCAAGGCCCAACAAACCTGGCACGATGGTTCGTACCAAAAGGAGGGTCTTTTTCATTTGGTTTATAACCCACGCAAGCCGTTTGCGATCTCCTGCGGTGCCAGTCTATTGGCAGATCATATCCGTCGTTTTCGCTTTTCACCCGATATTATCACTAAAATGGGTCAAATGCGCGACGAAAACGGCCACAACATATTTACCGAGAGTTTTCTCAATCACCTGCAACGCATGCGGCTCCGCGTAAACGTGTGGGCAGCACCCGAGGGTATGATGCTGCTCCCCGGCGAACCGTTGTTGATTGCCAGTGGCCCTATTGAGCAGGTGTTTTTGTTAGAAACTGCTTTGATTTATCTAGTTTGGCGTTCTTCTCAATGGGCAACAAGGGTAGCAGTAGAACGTTGGGATTCCAAAAACTGGACAGAAGAAGATACACCTGTGGCACCCGCTACGACCAGTAATTTTGATGGTTGGAAAATCCGTGCAGAATATATTGGTGGCGCAATGGCCGATGAAATTATCGACTCCATTAAAGAACCTAGCCGATTGCCTGATGAACAAGAAGGGCTTAAAAAAATATGGGAAGACGGAACTGGAGCAATTAATGACGAAATACCGCTCACTCAAGTGCGTCGTTTGTACAAAAGCCAAGAAGCCATTGGCGATATATGGCTCACCGAAGCGCAAGAAGAAATAGCCAGTGTAAGCCGTACTGCTGCAGGTATGACAGATACTAGAACAGGCAAAGTAGCAATGTTGCGTTTTACACGTTTCCAAAATTTGTACCAACCAGTTTTGGTAAAAGGTCATCCTGTACTGCCCGCTCCACGTATTAGTTATCTTCGGCAAAGGATGCTAAAGCAATTGGAGGCATTTCACCATGCTAAATTGGAGGAGTACCCGCGTGGTTGGTTTGTTGGATAAATACCGTAGTTGGTGTGTTGTGTGCTAAGGAACGAGATTTAAATAAATGAATTTTAATAAATTTAAATTATGGAAGAACAAGATAAACTTATTGTGTTTCAGGAAAAAGGTATTCGTCGCCTTTGGCATAATGATGAGTGGTGGTATGCGGTCGTAGATGTTATTGAGGTGCTTACTGAAAGCCCTAATCCAGCAGTTTACTGGCGTGTACTCAAAAAACGTCTCCTTGATGAGGGTGCTGATCAAACCGTTACAAAATGTAACGGTTTCAAATTAAAGGCCATAGACGGCAAAATGCGCTTGACTGATTGTGCCAATACAGAGATAATCTTCCGTATTATCCAGTCAGTACCATCACCCAAAGCGGAACCATTCAAGCAATGGCTCGCTCAAGTCGGCTATGAGCGAGTGCAAGAGATTGAAAATCCAGAACTGGCCGCGCAACGCGCACGAAGTTATTACAAAGACCTTGGTTATAGCGAAGCATGGATAGAAACGCGACTTAAATCTGTCGAAATACGAGACCAACTTACCGATGAATGGAAAAATCGAGGGGTAAAAGAAGGACTGGAGTATGCTATCCTTACCGCTGAAATCAGCCGTGCAACTTTTGGGCTTACACCTACTGAATACAAAGAGGTGAAGGGATTACAGCGCGAAAATCTGCGAGATCACATGACCGATATTGAATTGATTTTTACAATGCTCGGGGAAGCCACCACAAGGAACAAGGCCATTGATAAAGATGCAAAAGGCTTTGAGCAGAATAAAGAAGCAGCCATAGAAGGGGGTAGAGCAACAGGAAAAGCACGTACTGCTTATGAGCAAGAATCAGGACAAAAAGTAGTTTCTCCCAGTAATTTTAAAGGCCAAATAACCGAGGCTAAAAAGCAAAAATCTATTGAAGCAAAGCAGAAGCCTAAATAGATTGTCATAATAATTCGAGTATCTACACCACAAGTTTCTTTTTTTTATAGATATTTGCGCCTGATGTATATTTAAGCCCGCTAAAGACCACCTGTTTATAAGAAAACACCAAAAATTTGGCGTTTTTTGCACCAAAAAAACATGAATCATTCCGCAAAACACGTGGAACGATGCTCGTTGGATTCTATTTATCTATCAAAATTAACATTGTATAACTCCCCCCGGATATTATTGCTGTGGTTTTTATTGCCGTTGATGCAATGTAAACCAGAAGAAAAAGCACCTCCAGTAGCTTTTCCTTATGTGCGCCCTTTGGTATGGAACGATACATTATTACATGCTCCTTTTGCGCCGCGACAATTATCATCGTCTATGATAAAAGTGCAGCCCGATTCTTTGCTGTATGTTTCCTTTAAACCCGAAATACACGCGGCATTAAAACAACAGGAAAAATACCTTTTGCGCTCCGATGTGGATCAGTATCCTGTCCGAGGCATACATAAAAAGGAATTATTGAAAACGGTGCGCTTGTTAAATACCAGTACCCTAGAGCCATTTGCGCTCCAGCGTTATTTTGATTTTTACCAAATCAATACCGAACTACAAAACGACCGCGTGCGTATCACAGGTTATTATACGCCTACAATTGACGCAAGTCGTTCATCTACGGGCAGCCATCCTGTCCCGATGCTCAAATGGCCCAAAGAAGATAAGAATATTCCTGTGCCAGCACCAGCGTCCATCGAAGCGGGCGCGCTGAATGGCTATGGCCTCGATCTAGCCTGGATACAATCCAAAAAAGAACTCCGCAACGCACAATTACAAGGCTCATGTATGGTACAATTCCCCGATGGCGACAATGACTTTTTGGGGTTTGGTGGCTCTGTAAAGGG